>JAESQG010000288.1 GCA_016765265.1 Pseudomonadales bacterium
TCAAGTCACCATCGAAGCAAAAGGTGCCTTCGGTAACGGTGATATTTATTTAGAAAAATACGTTACTGATTTGCGTCACATTGAAGTGCAGATTCTTCGGGATAAGTTTGCCAACACCAAGATACTCGGCCTTAGAGATTGCAGTGTTCAACGCAATAATCAGAAAATTTTTGAAGAATCTACCTCAACAATGTTAACCGCAGAATTAGAAAAATCCGTATACACTTATGCTGAACGCTTGGCAGATGAAGTAAACTACATTGGAGCGGGTACCGTAGAGTTTATCTTTGATCTTGCGAACGATGCTATTTACTTTATGGAAATGAATACTCGTCTGCAGGTAGAGCATCCGGTAACGGAGCTGGTGACCAATATCGATATCGTTGGAGAACAGTTTAGAATCGCATCTGGCGAAAGTATCGAGCATCTAAAAATAGAGAAAAAGGGTTATGCCATCGAGGTGCGGATTACGGCCGAAAAAGTAGACGTCGCCGCTGACGGTACTGTTAATTTCATTCCCACCCCAGGTAAGATTCTAGAATGTATCCTGCCCGAAGTAGATCACATAACACTGATCTCCATGGCCGCAGAAGGTAAAACAATTTCCCCCTTCTATGATAGTTTGATTGCGCAAGTTATTTGTTACGGCTCGGGCCGACAAGATACCATTGAGAAACTACTCACTTATCTGGAAAGCGTTTCAATCAAAGGGATTTGCACTAACATTTCATTGGTTAAACGTATTCTAAAAGATGACACCTTCCGCGGTGGCGTATACAACACCGGGTACCTCCCCAAATTCCTGGATCAATTGGATAAAGAAGAGCTCATAAAAGAAATCACTCTCGCCTCTGACATGGACGGCAATGTGATTGACATGGATGCATTACGCATCGAGGGTAGCGACGAAATACGAGTAGTAGCGCCATCAACCGGCGTATTCTATATCACACCGTCGCCATCAGAACCTCCCTATGTGAGCGTGGGCGATGTTATAACTTCAAGCAAAACCCTGTGCCAAATAGAAGCGATGAAACTATTCAGCCCTCTTTCCTTGTCCTCATTCAACTCTGGCAGCACCGAAGTCTATTCTAGCTCGCAAAAATACGAAGTGGTGAGAATCAATAACGTCAATGGCACTCATATCAATCAAGGAGACTTATTATTTGTTGTTAAACCGAATAAGGATGCCAACAAATAGGAAACTTGATTAAATTATCGCAACAAAAAAAAGCCCGCAATATGCGGGCCTTTTTCATCTAAATTCACTTACTGAACAGAGGATAGCAATATAGCATTCATCCACCGCGTTGAAATAGTTTCAGGCATTTCAGCATCGAATAACTTGACCACGTCGCTATGCAAAATATATCCCCTATCTACGCCACCCAAATAGGCATAGATAAGTTTAATTTCTGTTTCACCACCGGAAGTTATGGTCACCCCCCGCGAAGCACAAATATCAAGCTTTACTGTTTCGATATTTGCAAAGGACAAATGGCCATCGATGTCTGCCAAAGCCGCAAGACTGTCTAACGTAGTTTGACGAACCGAATCACTTACCGTCGTCCCTCCAAGCGCAAATGTTAACCCACAATCGTGCGCCAAACTGCCAGCCAAATGCAACTGTCCGATATCAACACCAGCCAGTCCTTGACCATCAGAAACTGTATTAACCACAGAGCGGCATTCAAGGGTGGCACAACCGAATTCTTTGGCAGCACTCACCAATGATTCGTTTGCCACTTCCATAGTGAGCTGGCCATCTAATTCAGCATCAAAAATACCAGCTCGTTCCAACATCCGCACAAAGGGACAAAGCACTTCGATATTTTCAGGACGTGTGCTCCCTAGCTCAACATCGGGATACTTCGTTACAATCTGGTCTCTAGTGGGCATGGGGCCATCGCAACCAGTAATAAAAAAAGTCATTAGGGAGAACAACAACAATGGTAAAACTTGAGCGGAATATTTTCTTTTCATTTTTTTATGTCCGTAGGTTTTGGTAATATCGCCAATACTNTTTAAAACAGTATGGATAAGCAAACACTAACGAGGCAACCGAGGGGATATTCTGAAAGGTAAGCGGTATGTGGGAAGAAAAACCCACACATATGCAATATTTTGTCTATATATAGACTCCTAAATCAACAGCTCGTTTTTTATAAGAAAAAGTAATTACGCAAGTGGTGTCGGCACTACCCGCAGCAAACGTGCCAATGCCGGCAATAGAAACAAGGCCCCGACCATATTCCACAAAAACATGAAAGTGAGTAATACCCCCATATCAGCTTGGAACCGAATACCGGAAAAAATCCAAGTCCCTACACTGACACTAAGGGTGAGACAGGTGAATACCACCGATCGACCTGTAGTCTGCAAGGTGCGGTAATAAGCGGGCTGTAAGTTAAAACCTTCTTTTGAGAAATGCTGCAGCTTTGCATAGATATAAATACCGTAATCCACGCCTATCCCCACACCTAAGGCAATAACCGGTAGCGTCGCTACTTTAATACCTATCCCCATCACGGTCATCAGCGCTTCACAAAGAATGGATGTCAACATCAACGGCAGTACGATACAAACAACTGCTCGAAGAGAACGAAATGCCACCCACACCATAAAAGAGACCACCGAATAGACCAAAATGAGCATGCGCAACTCTGCCGCTTTTATGGTTTGGTTGGTGGCTGCTTCAACTCCCGCATTGCCCGAAGCCAGGACAAATTTAGCAACGGTGTCGTCGTCATTTTCCTGCGCAAAAGTTTCCACCGCCTTGACCACTCGATCCAGGGTCTCGGCTTTATGATCCTCGAGATAAATAATCACGGGCAACAAGCTACAGTCCGAATTAATTAATCCTGCTGGCATGTTCGCCATAGCGCCGCCCAAGACCGCTGGATCACTAGACAGGGTCGACCATTTCAGGTTGCCCTCATTCATTCCGGTTAATATCCGCTTTGATACGGTGACATGTGACAAGGCAGATTCAACACCCTCAACGTTTTCCATGATCCATAAAAACTGATCCACGAGATTCATCACCACGTAGGATGAGCAGGTCTCAACGGGCGTTTCAACCATCACTACAAGCACATCAGCGCTAACGGAATAGTGAGTTGTAACAAACTTATTATCCAAATTGTAACGGGAATCAGCGTGNAGCTCNGGCGCNCCNNCCGANAAGTCGCCCACTTTCAAATCCTGTTTGACATCAAATCCGACAATAGCCAAAACACTTGCAATAGCAATAACCAAAATTGCCCCCGGCTTTGTTGAACATTGAGAAATAGCGTTTAATAAAGGCGANTTTTTATTTTGCTTCTCTAGCTGNCGCTTAACCGCGCCTTGACCAACTCCCACATANGACAGCACGATGGGTACGAAAATAAGTTTAGTAATAATAATCACCGCAACCCCAACACTAGCGGTCACAGCCATCTCACGTATCACACCAATATCAATAAACCAAAGGGTGATAAAGCCGAAAGCGTCACTCACCAATGCCAACAAACCGGGCAAAAACAATGCTTGGAAGCAGCACTTCGAGGCATCCATAAAGCCTTGGTTCTTCGCCACCCGCAAGGCCATATCATTGGTGTACTGCACACCGTGACTAACGGAAATAGCAAAAATCAAAAAAGGAATCAACATGGAATAAGGGTCGATTCCAAACTGAATAGGCTCAAGAGTAGGATGGGCGGCGATGAATTGAGTCCAAGTATCCGATTGTTTCGAATAGACTATCGCCTTGTGCATCAGTGAAACCAGCCCAAGTTGCCAAACAACAGACATCACAGCACCAGAGAGAATCACGATAGCGGTACGAGGACAACGACTATCCCCCAGCAACAAGCAAAAAGTCACCACTAGCATGAAAAGAAAAAATAAAGCCACCTCCTGTGCGGCGTCAATAAGATCCCCTATTTTTTTNGCAAAACCCACAATATGAATTTTGATATCGTCAGTCTGAAATTTGTCTCTTATCCTTTCTTCTATCTGATNGGAAAACGCTTTGTAATTTATCTTACTGCTGTTTGGGTCCTTCTCGTCNTAATCNAGTAGCGGNAGNTACACCACCGTCGANTTCANATCATCAGCAACCAAGTACCCAATCTGACCCGANTTGAGNACATTGCTCTCCACCTNNGCGATGGTTTCNGNNGAGCCATCAAAAATATTNGGCATCACCTCCCCNCCTCTTANCCCATNAACNTCCACCTCTGTCCAGCGNACNTTNGGCGTCCAGAGTGATTTCATTTTGCCCTTGTTCACACCAGGAAGATAAAACGCTTCATCNGAAATCTGCTTTAAGGTTTGCAGAAATTCTGCCTCAAAAATTGTTCCCCTTTTGTTTTCCACAATAATACGAATATCATTGCCTAAGCTCAGTTCTCCCTTGTGTCGATATAAATTCTTAATGTATTCATGATCTAGAGGAACCATTTTCCGCAAACTGCTATCCATTTGAATATCAGCGGCGTGATAAGCAAAAAAGACCGTCAGCAGCAGTAAAACAAACAACACAGGCACTCTTAGGCCAAAAACAATGTACTCAATCAAAGAGCCGCTTTGGCGCATATGGGTTTTCCTCTAATTCGATTACAAGCTATTGATATTCATTGTTAATAGTAGTCTTTTACTCTAGCAACGCTGCATTTAAATTTTTTCTTAAACAGTCAGTTAGTGTATAATCTTTCCTCTGCACAGACTAAAACACGGTAAAAACCCTCATCAAACAGACACTACAGACGACACTACAGACATCAGAACACTCACGGCAAAATACCAAATCAGTGGGCCCTAGATCGATTAACTCTAAAACACTTAACTCTAAAGACATGAGCTCAAAAATAAATAGGCGCTTCTGCGTCGCCCCCATGCTTGATTGTACTGATAAACATAGCCGATATTTTTTACGTTTGATTAGCCGTCACGCTTTACTTTACTCAGAAATGATTACCACAGGCGCTTTAGTTTACGGTGATCGCGATCGCTTTTTAAGTTACTCCCAGCAAGAGCATCCTCTCGCGTTACAACTGGGGGGGAGCAACGTTGAGGATCTCACACAGTGCGCGCGTTTAGCCGAACAATGGCAATATGATGAGATCAATCTAAATGTGGGCTGCCCCAGTAACCGAGTCCAATCAGGCATGATTGGCGCCTGTCTAATGGGACACCCAGAGCTGGTGGCCGATTGTATCAAGGGCTTGGTAAGCTGCACCGATATAGCGATCACCGTGAAATGCCGAATCGGCATTGATAATCTCGACTCCTATGAGTATTTACACGATTTTGTGGGTGCTGTGATTGCTGCGGGCTGCCAATGCCTTATTATTCATGCGCGTAAAGCCTTATTGTCCGGACTAAGTCCGAAACAAAACCGAGAAATTCCGCCACTGAATTACGACTATGTTTATCAGTTAAAAAAGGATTTCCCCGACACAGAATTTATTATCAATGGCGGTATCACCACCCTCGCCCAGTGCACTGATCACCTGAAAAAGGTGGATGGAGTGATGATTGGGCGGGAGGCCTATCAGAACCCGTACCTACTGGCTAAGGTCGATCATTTGATTTTTGGCGACGACCACCCAGTTGCCTCTCGCCTAGAGATTTTGCAGCAGTATTATCCTTATGTAGAAAACGAGCTGGCTAAGGGTAATCGGTTAAAACACATGAGCAAGCCTCTTTTTGGACTTTTCCACGGACAACCCGGCGCTAAAGCTTGGCGCCGCTACCTATCGGAGAATGCCTATAAACCAGAAGCCGGTGTGGAAACTTTGGAAAAAGCAGCCAGTTTCGTCTGCTTCCCGAATTAGTAAATAACACACTTCAATCGAACACAATTGACAAGCAAACACAATTAACAAGCAAACACAATTAACAAGCAAACAGCATATTACGCATTTAGGAATACCGATGACATCAAAACTGGAACAATTACGAAAAATGACCACTGTAGTAGCAGACACGGGTGATATCGACGCTATTCGAGATCACCAACCTGTTGATGCCACCACCAACCCCACCTTATTATTAAAAGCCTCTGTTCAAAAACAATATCAGGGTTTAGTCAAAGACGCTGTCACTTGGGCGCAACAACAAGGAGGCACCCAACAACAAGTGTTAGCCAATAGTTGCGATCGCTTTGCCGTGGTCATTGGCAAAGAAATTTTACAACTTATTCCGGGCAGGGTGTCTACAGAAGTGGATGCACGATTATCTTTTGACACCCGAAAAACCATCGAGAAGGCTCGTTATTTGGTTCATCTCTATAATGAAATGGGCATCGGTAACGATCGTCTACTAATAAAAATTGCCGCTAGCTGGGAGGGGATTCAGGCTGCCTCTGTTCTGGAGCAAGAGGGTATCAATTGCAATTTAACCTTACTCTTTGGTTTTAGCCAAGCCCTCGCTTGCGCCGATGCAAAAGCATTTCTTATTTCGCCCTTTGTTGGCCGCATTCTTGATTGGTACAAAAAGGATACCGGCAACGAAAGCTACACGGCCAGTGAAGATCCTGGTGTATTGTCTGTGAGCCGGATTTATAATTACTACAAATCCTACGATATAGGCACCATTGTGATGGGTGCCAGCTTTCGCAATCAACAGCAAATTGAACAACTTGCAGGATGTGATCGACTCACTATTAGCCCTCAGTTCTTGGAGCAACTCAGCGCAGACGAAACCGAGCTTCCACGGGTGCTATCACCTGAGGGAAAGCCGCCATCCGTGGACCCAAAAACCACGCTATCAGAAAAAGAATTTCGTTGGTTGTTAAATCAAGATACCATGGCAACTGAGAAGCTAGCAGAAGGTATTCGAAACTTTGCTGCGGACCAAATAAAACTCGAGCAATCATTAAACCCATCAGCGGGTTGAAACCCAGAATCGAGACCGGATAACCGATAATTTAAATCCTCAGACGTAGCACAGGGAGCAATCACGATGATTTCAAAATTTAAAAAATTTCTTGAAGCCACTCTAAGCAACGACTCTGAAGTCGATGCACTGCCACTGGAAAAACAGTTGCAGGTTGCCACTGCGGCTCTTTTCGTAGAAATGACCTTAAGCGATAACGTGGTACTCCCTGAGGAGAAAACCAGTATCGAGGCGTCATTAACGGAGGCCTTTGGATTAACTAGTAATGAGTTATCCGATGTCATGGCACTGGCCCAAGAAAAAATAGACAAAGCTGCATGCCTTTATGAGTTCACACAACTTATCAATACCAAATACTTAACTGAGCAAAAAATTGAAGTTGTGCGTTTGCTTTGGCGTATTGCCTATGCCGATAACCAGTTAGACAAATATGAAGAGTTAATGATTCGAAAGGTGTCTGACCTACTGCATGTATCACACTCGCAAATGATCAAGGCAAAACACAGTGAAAGACCTAGCTAGAAGCTAGAAAGAGACCTATCTGGATTGCTCCGCTTCTAAGGCAGCCACTACATGCTTAAAGGTATCCTTATTATGCTCATTCAACTGCATCAACATTCGATGCGCCTCAAGGACTTTGCAACACACCTCTTGTTCAGTGCTTTCCCAGGCGGGGACCTCGTTGANGCAAACAGGCTCTTGCTCAATNGCAGGGTTTGGTTTTTCATGAACAATGTTGAACACCGTTTCAAAACCCATACTTTCTAGAATTCGCGATATATCAGGNCGGGTGGAGATAATGGTNGGCAGATGTTGAAACTTCGCCTGNGTGCTTACAGATATTTTGGCTAGTAAACCCAGGGTAGTGCTATCAATGCCNTCAGCATCACACAGATCAATCAGCACTGAACTCAAAATAGGGTCTTGGAACATGTCATCCAGGAAATGATCCAGCGTAGAACACATAGAGACTCGCACATCTCCACACAGCTGGATCACATAGGTACCGTCATGAACGGCATAAAGCATTTTTCCGGATAGCATTATTATTTAGCCTTTGATACCACCAATAAAGCAATGTCGTCGGGTAGTTCATCAACCTCAGATAACTTGAAAGCTTCCATCAGCAATGGAACAGTATGGTTGCCTTCCTCTACCTTTTCCAATAAAAAGGCTTCTTTCTTATCCAAAGGGTTTTCTGGTAAAACTTCTAAAATGCCATCCGATAGCACAACNAGCGAAAANTCCTGTTTCAATTCTACACTGATTTCCTCATAGTCTGCTGCCTTAAATATCCCTACCGGCAGTCCCGTACCCATTAAGGCTTTCACTTCACCCCCGTTAACGAGCAAGGGAGGTGGGAAGTGAGCCCCAAGGCTATATTTTAGAATATCCTTAGAAGTGTCAACCAATCCGCAAAAAATAGCTAAATGCTTGCCCAACCCTAAGGATATCAATTCATTATTAATACTTTTCAAGGTTTCTTTCGTGGATAGGATCACCTCATCCATGCCATTGCGGTAACGTCTCCTCAAGCGATCTACATAAGTTTTCAATAGGATAGTGACAAATGCCGAAGAGGCACCGTGTCCAGAAACATCGGCCAAGTAAAACCCCACCAAAGTGTCTGTCACTCGATAGTAATCGATAAAATCACCGCTGAGATAAAGAGACGGCAACACCTGATGCTGAAATCGAATGCCTGCCACCACAGCATCACGCTCGGGAAACATCTTCATCTGAACAACGTGACCCGCTTGCTGATCCGATTCTAGAACACTGATAGAGCCTTGCAGCTCAATATTGGCTTGCTCCAACCTCTCTCTATAGCGCTGATTTTCCCGCAATAAGGACGTTCGCTCCATCCCTCGTCGTACCGCATGCTCCAACACATCAAAGTTAGGCACAGGCTTAATAAGGTAGTCTGTGGCCCCTAGGCGTAGCGCATTCACCACGTCATCCATACCTCCGGCGCCCGACACAATGATAAGTGAGGTGTGAATACCCAGCTCAGTGAGGGCCCTCAGCACATCCATACCGTCAAAACCTGGCATGCTTAGATCACAGAGCACCACTTCCGGCTGCAGTTTTTTAAATTTACGCAGTCCCTCTAGGCCATCCTGCGCCTGATGCACCTCATATCCACTATCTTCAAGGTAAACGGCCATCCCTTCTCGCACAGCCGGCTCATCATCGATAATAAGAATTTTTGCAGAATACGCTGATTCCATATGCGTTTACGGTGGACCCGACCTCTTTGACATCGAATTTCAGTTTGACATCGAATTGCAGCAAATAACAAAGTAATTAGCATTTTCGATCTAACTAGATATCCAAATAATAGCTGAAATTCAACAGCTTCTCGCTGATTGTTAACGCTCAAATGCAACAATTTATGTTAGAAATCTCAGTGCCCACCACACTACTCCCCTGGATTTTCAGAGGCAAGCACCAAAGTGACTATTTTTCTACCAGCTCACTCACAAGCTCTGCTGCAATTAGACCGAATAGCGAAATTGAAATCCCCTGTTATACTTGAAGCGGTATCCTTACATCCTAAGGTGCGCGTACAGGGCTCTGCGCCTGATATGTTGGCAGATGAAATTGAATTACCTAACCGTTGGTTGACGCTGACCAACTACAATCAAATACAATCAAACACAGTCGAATTTAGGTCCTATGGATACACGAGATTTTCAACATTCAAAAGATAACGTCACCCTGGCAGATCGTACCTTTGATGAAAAACGAAATTTCATACGAATGCGTATGGATACAATGATCACGTACACTTATCTCAATAAAACTGAACGCTATGATGGCAGGTGCATTAATTTAAGTGGTGCCGGTATGCTATTACAAACAGATAAGAAACTGAAAGTGGGTGATAAGCTTGAATTGATCGTCCCTTCAGATACTGCGGAGTTTTCCAGTTTAAATGCCTCAGCGGAGGTAATGCGTGTATCCGCCTTGCCAGACCAACACAAATTTGAGGTAGGCGTTATTATCAAACGAATTAGGGGATAAACTAGAGGGGTTCATCATCATCAAACTCTTCGTCATCAAACTCCTCGTCATCATAGTCGAGAAAGCTATCATCCACTGTACCGTCTAGCATTAAGTACTCCCTCTGTTGTAGATAAGCATCTCGCACAAATGCATACCGATCCCCAGATATAAAGGCTTCCGCAGCCAAGAGACTCGCTCTTTTATCCACAAGTTCAGTCCCTTTCGCAACATTCCTATCCCTGGGCTCGGACACATGCGGATAATAGGATAAGAAGTTGTCCACCGGATAGGCCGCTACTCTTCTGGCAGTAAATGGCCCCAATAGCGGGAGCACTATATAGGGCCCTGGCGATACCCCCCACTTCCCCAGTGTTTGACCAAAATCTTCATTATGTTTGGGCAGCTTAACGCGGCTAGCCACGTCCACGGTACCCAACAACCCTATGGAGGTATTCACCAAAAACCTCAGACTATCGGATCCCGCCTGAGCAAACTTTAACTGCAACAGATCGTTAAAGGTAACGGAGATATCATTCAAATTACTAAAAAAATGAGTGATGCCAGAGTTGATCGGTTTCGGTGTGAGTTTCTTATAGACTTTTGCAAGTGGCTTTATTGTATAGCGGTCTAACCAATCATTAAACTTGAACACTTTCCGGTTAACGCTTTCAAACGGATCACTTTCTTCGGCTGACACTGCACTGGAATACAATGAGGCGGTGCCTATCATCATTATCAATAGCAACATTACCCTAAAAACTGCGGTCATAACCTCTGTGCCCTCCCTTTTATAAATTATCGTTTTCGAACTACAACACTACCCACCGAATATCCCGCTCCAAATGAGCAGATAACCCCAATGTCCCCAGCCTCAAAATCATCATTGTAACGATGAAACGCCACAATTGAGCCTGCTGAACTGGTATTGGCAAATTCATCTAATATGACGGGCGCTTCGTTACCAACGGCTTCGCGTCCTAAAATTCTCTTGGTAATAAGCAAGTTCATACCCAAATTTGCTTGATGCAGCCAAAGTCGTTTCAACTCCGTATTCGCTATCCCCAAGCTACCAATATGCTCCGTGACCATTCGACTCACCATGGGAACCACCTCTTTAAAAACCTTTCTTCCTTCTTGCTTAAATAGCTTATCCCTAACTCCCACTCCACTGGGGTCCGCGCGATTCATAAAGCCATAATTATTCCGGATATTGCTTGAAAACTGGGTTTTTAATTGTGTCCCCAC
>JAESQG010000289.1 GCA_016765265.1 Pseudomonadales bacterium
ATGGTCTGCGTATCGAATTAGGAGAAGTCGAATTTGCATTGCGTCAACAGAATGGAGTCACAGATGCGCTGGTTGTTCTTAGAGATGAGCGACTTATTGGCTACGTCTTATGTCGAGAGGCTGCGCAGCGGGAAGGATTTGTATCGACTGATTGGCGCAAAGGCTTACAGGGTTTCCTGCCCGAGTATATGATACCTCATCAATTGGTGGCGTTAGAAGAGTGGCCCTTAACTGTCAATGGTAAGGTAGATCGAGCAGCCTTACCTGATCCACAGAAGAGCAACAAGCCACAATTTGTAGCACCCAGAAATGCAATAGAAGAGCAATTGGCGGAAATATGGCGTGATGTGTTGGGATCAGAGAAGATCAGTGTGCATGATGATTTCTTCGCGCTTGGCGGCCATTCCCTGCTAGCCGTTAGAGCAGCCTCTAAATTCCGAAAAACATTTAAGGTGGATATTCCACTTCGTGCCTTATTTGATTTACATACCATCGCGCAAATTTCAGAGTATATAGAGACTTTATTGTGGGCAGTAGAGTCGGCTGAGAAATCGAAAGAAAACGATGCTATAGCCGGTGGTCGTGTAGAGGGGTTGTTATGAGGTTAATCGTTTACCTTGGATAAAATCGATAACTTTGTCACCCCTAATCGCAGGGCTAAATAAATTCCCCTGCATCTGATTACAACCGTTTAAACTCAAGAACTGGCATTGCTCCGTGGTCTCAACGCCCTCTGCTATGAGTGACAGATCTAAATTTTTCGCCATGGCTATAATTGTCTTCACAATGATGGCGTTATCTTTACAGTGAGTTTCTTTACTGAGATCAGCGATAAAGGATTGATCTATTTTAAGGCTTTCAATGGGTAGTTTATTAAGATAACTCAATGATGAGTAGCCCGTACCAAAATCATCGATAGCGATACCTACGCCCATGGATTTTAGTTCCCTCAGTATGTTAATGGTGGCTTCTACATTGTCCATCATGCTTGTTTCTGTTATTTCAAACTCAATTAAGGTCGCATCTATATTACTGGAGATTAATTTATTTTTTATAAAGCTCACTAAATATTTATCTTTAAATTGAAAAGCCGATAAGTTGACAGCTAGTTTTAAGTTGGTTGCCCCCTTTGCTTGCCAGCACTTTAAATCACTTAGGGCTTTTTGGATGATCCNTTTTCCCACTGAAATAATAAGACCGGAATCCTCTAAGTGTGGAATAAATTCATTAGGCAATAGTAATCCACGGTCTGGGNGTTGCCAGCGTAGTAGGGCTTCGACTCCAATGGTGCGTCCAGAGGTAAAGTCGATTTGAGGCTGATAGTGGAGTTCGAACTGATTTAGATTATGAGCGCGGTGTAGATCGGATTCAATAGTGAGTTTCTCTGATGCGCGTTTGCCCATAAAGGATGAAAAGAACCGGAAGGTATTGCGCCCTTTGAATTTCGCTTGATACATAGCAATATCGGCATTTTTCAACAGGGCTAGACCTGTTACGCCATCTTCGGGGAACAGACTAATGCCAATGCTGGGCGTTACATATAGCTCATTTCCCTCAATCTTAAAGGGCTTTTCAAAGGATTTAATAATATGGTTAACGGTGGACCGCACTTCTTTTTCACAGTTGACATTAGGGATGATCGCCGCAAATTCATCACCGCCTAATCGAGCTGCGGTATCAGTATGGCGCAAATTATTGGATAAGCGTTTCGCGACATTTTGTAGTAGGCTGTCGCCAATATCATGACCTAAAGAATCATTAATTTTTTTGAAGTGATCCAGATCTATGAATACAACGGCAAACTNTTGTTTTAGAAGTTTTGCTGATCTTATTGTGTTATCTAATATTTCATTTAGTTGGGTTCTATTAGGTAGCTCGGTCAATACGTCGTGGTAAGCAAGATAATGTAAACGTTCTTGCGTTTGAATCCGTTCTGAAATGTCTTTTCCTGTGGAGACATAATGGGTAATAAATCCGGCATCATCTATCATTGGGCTAATTGTTTTTTCCTCATAAAATAGTGAGCCATCCTTTTTTCTATTGATGAACACGTTACTGAAGGCTTTCCCTTGATTAATAGTGCCCCATAGATTTTTTATCCACCCCTTGTCATGTTTTCCTGAATTTAGCATACGAGGGTTTTTCCCAAGAGCTTCTTCTGCAGAATACCCCGTCAATTCAATANATGCGTTATTAACGTATTTGATTGTACCTTTAGTGTCTGTGATGAAAACAGAATCGGTGGTTTGTTCCAGAGCCGCTGTAAAGGTTCGAATTATTGATTGATGGGATTGACTATTCAAGTTAGCTTGCATCGATAGCGGATTAGCTTGTTCAGAGTCAACATCTAAAACGATGCGAATTTGGGTTAGATTTCCTTTTTCATCGCAGCATAGAGTGCCTCGCAAGCGGGCAAGAAATGAAGTGCCGTCTTGATTTTTTAATCGTACTTTACATTCTTGGCAATCTACTTTGTTTATAATATTTTTTCGGTAAAGACCAATTTGATACGCGCTATAATTGTCATGGGCCAATGACGCTAAGTGGTTACCCAAAATGCCGTCTTTATCGCTGTTTAGCTGGCGGATAGCCATGATGTTGGCTTTAATGATTACGCCACTTTCATTCAATATCAAATAGCTTACGGGTGCTGACTCGAAGAAGTCGTTATAGCGGCTACGAGATATCAACAGTCGTTGTTGGACATATTTAAGCTGATGATTCTGTGCAGCAAGTTGGTTTTGGTAGATCTCTCGATCGTGTCTCAAAAACTGAAATTCTTCAGCTGATAAATCACCAAAATTAACGTCTGTAGCGGGAGTTTGTAGTATTTGGATCTGTGGCGTGAGTTTCGTTAGTTCTGTCGCAGATTCCTTATTCTTAATATCTGTATCCATAAATCTACTCACAAAAAAAACGTTTCCTACGGGAGAAAATCACAAGCATGTGGAAACTCGGAGGTGTATTAATCTATATCTCTAAGAATATTTTCCAAAGAAATAAAATAATAAGAGAAAAATTGCGTAACAAAATAAATTGTAGTCTAAATGGAATATTTTCTAGCTGATTTTTAATACTGAGTTAGTCTTTCATTTGTTGGTTCTAATAACTTGATAGTAGTGCTTGCTGGCGAAATTATATTTGATGTCTGATATTTTAAAATTTCTTGTCATATTAGATACAGGTATAAAATTTGGATAGCGGAGCTATTAACCTAAACAACGTCAAGTGGGATTTTACTTTGAATGGTACTCAGTGATTTAGCTATTATAGCTAAAACGGACTAAAGGCGGTGTATCGAAGGGATAAATAAAGAAATCAGATCCGCCTGCACACGTTTAATAAACTAATAATGTACTCATTAAACGTATGCTGGCAGATGGATGGGACAAGAATACTCAACTATAAATTAACTCGCAGCTGAAGCAGGAACCAACTCTAGTTTAGATTCGTCGGTTGCTCTGTTTTCAGCTAGCCAATCACATAAGGCAAGAAAAGCTGCCGTTGGGTCACCTGATTTATTGTATTCTTGTTTCCAAGCATGAATGACTTCTCGGTTATCATCATCCCAGGGATGAAAATCACGCCGAAAGTAAGGGAAGAACATAGACCCTACTTTTCGCAAAACACCGGGGTCAACAAATTGGGTGCGAAAGAACGTTTTCGCTGAGGCGAAATTCGTTAATTGCTTGTCTTTATATAAAAGATAAGTAAATGGAATAGAGAATACCGAGGCTCCGGCTACGGCAGCAGAGGTCATGGCCGTGACTCGTAATAAATACGCTCTTAGACCACCGCCAGCGGCATCCGTAAAGACATCAAAGCTCACCGATTTATGCTCGGTCTCTTCCACGAAATGCCAAAACAACATGCCTAGTAGTTCCGGGTTGGTGTCTTTGAAGGTTTCGGGATGCTCTATTAACACAGAAGCGATAGTTGCTGTGAAATGTTCAAAGGCGGCACCCAAAGCACCTTGCATGTTTATGCTTAGACGTTTTTGCAGAAACATGCGCACCTTTCTGAATGTTCTCTCGATATCATCCATGGGGATACCGTGCTCTATGCTAGCCTTATTCATCACATCATGTTCACGCGCATGGATACGCTCTTGATGAATAAATTCAATGCCTGCTTTGCGGATTGAGGGATCCGTTAACATATCCAATTGCTTTCTGACGGACTGCATTACCCAACGCTCACCGTCTGGAACGGCGGCTAAAACGCTACTCATAAAAAGTGTATTCCAAGGATCATTATTAAACCAATACTTGCTTACTTTGGAGCTGTCCATATTGAATTTTAGATCTCGGGTTTCCACTTCATCGTAACCGATTTTTCTATTTACTAATGCCATAACAGTTCTCCTGGTTTTTTAGGACTCAAATGGTAATAAACAATAGCTAAGAAAATGGTTGGCCGTACAACCAAACTATAACAACGAAACTATAACAACTAATTATATAGTGCATTGTTAATCAGTCAACGCAAGGGCTATATCGTCAATATTGTAACAGTTAGATTAAGGGGCAAACAAAGTGATGGTGAATTAGGCTGGTGGCTGAAAATAAAATAGTGAGATCGGGCTAATAACGTAAATTGCCACGAGAAGCAGTTAAACTCGTTTCAAAAAAATAGTGTGTTTAGAATTGCGTGTCTTAAATTTGGTTTTCTTATAATAAAAACGAATTAAGTGTCTGTGGTGGAAGAGTAGTGAATGAGAATGTGAACGCTTTTTTGTAACTAGAAGTATTCAATTGCCCCTTTCTTATATACCTCGTTCTTATATACCTCGTCCTTATATACCTCGTCCTTATATACCTCGTCCTTATATACCTAAAGATGCTTTCAGCTTTGTAAGATACTTCTGGCAAGGAGGTAAAGGG
>JAESQG010000290.1 GCA_016765265.1 Pseudomonadales bacterium
TAACGTTAAAACCCTCTGCCTCTAGAATGGTAAGAATTTCTGTCTGAATTCGAGCAATCTCACTAAGACCAAATTGATGAATATATTCTGGCGTGTAATCGGTGGTAGTGAAAATCTTCAATGCCAACGCATAAAGCTTGTCGCCTTCGGGAAGACTCCATACTCCATAATTGCCCTCCACTTTTTCATCGAGTCTGACGAAATAGTCAATTAATCTCCTGTACGCAGGGTAAACCGCATCGGTAATTGCTGTGCGAGCCGACTCTGCAAGACGCTGCTGCTGTTTCTCTTTAAGTTCCGCCTCTTGCATTTTCTTCGTGAGAGCAGTGAACAATATCCCCTCATCTACTGGCGTATTAACGAAACCTTGCATTTCATCTATGACTTTAGTGATCACGAATTGCGGCGGAAAAATTTCCAACTCTTCGCGACGCTGCAAACCTTCAAGCACTTGATCAAACTTAACCCCTACTAGTGACAGACGAGTTATATAGTCTTCGGCATCCCCCACGCTGTGAATTTGGTGACTACTTTCCATAAAAGTAGGAAAACCGTTCTGTTCACCAAAGAGCTGATTCACTGGGTAGTTGTGGAAACGAAATTGCTCAAAGTCGCTCACCATCTCCAACAGCGGCAGCATAATCTCTTTAGATAAAAGGTCGCCTTCGTTCAGATTATCATCATCGTAAGAGAGCAATGTGGTATAGCTGGCCTTAAGCTTGTCAAGAAGGCGCTCTCCAGCGGCAATAGAGGCATCATCAAGCTTGGCATTATGCCCATCGATACCAACTTGCTCCAGAATATGTACCGAGGTGAGCATCTGAGGACTTTGCAATGCCACCTGCAATGCTGTGCGGGCAAAGAAGGCATTAATATTAAAAGGTTTAAAAAACCAAACCTGAACAAATAGCCCGGCTGCGGCTAAAACAATAACAACCAAGAGGATCGCAATTACTTTCATTATTATTTTTATTATGCGCATGGACAGGCCTTATATTGGGTCTTTTGAGAAATACATTAGCAAGGCACACAATTGTACCTTAGTTAGTAGACAAGGATGTTGGTATGAGAAAATGTTAGTACGAGAGAATGCTGGTACGAGAGAATGCTAGTACGAGAGAATGCTGGTACGAAATAAGGTTAATACGATAAAAGGTTCGCAGAACAGAATTCCAGGATCATGAACTGATAATGCGAGCAGGAATGGAGGCTTTATATTTCTTGTAAAATGCAACCATTACGTTTTATTCTTTCTGCTAGTAAAACTGTTCTACCAGGACACGCAAAGCGCGATACACCCTATAACTTATGAACCACTAAAACCGAATCGGGACGCGAAAATGGAATCTGAAACTAGCCAAACTACACCCATGCTACAAGGCATCAAAGTTGTTGAACTCGCCACCTACATGGCTGCACCATCGGCAGCAATGGTCTTATCTGATTGGGGCGCTGACACCATTAAAATCGAAAGCCTTGAGGGCGATGCCATTCGCCAAGTGTATAAAGGAATTTCTCGTAATAAACTAGATGGCAACCCTATGTTCGCTTTCGACAATCGAGGCAAGCGGGGCATCAGTGTTGATATTCGCACCCCCGAAGGATGCAAAATCGTCCGCGAATTGGTAGGCCAAGCAGACGTTTTTATTACCAATGTGCGACCTGCCGCCTTAGAACGATTGAATCTCGATTATGCAAGCCTCAAGCAGGAAAACCAACGATTAATCTATTCCACTGTGACGGGTTATGGCTTGCAAGGGGAAGAAACCAATCGACCAGGATTTGATATTGTTGCTTTTTGGGCGCGCTCCGGTCTTTGCCGAATGATGATGCCCAAGGGAGCTGAACCCGTACCCGTGCGTGCGGCCATGGGCGACCACATGACGGGCATCACCTTAGTAGCTGGAATCATGGGCGCGCTGTTCGAGCGAGAACGAACGGGCAAGGGCAAACAGGTCGAAGCATCCTTATTGCGCACGGGCATGTTTATGCTGGGATCGGATTTAGGCACCCAACTACATTTCGGAAAACTCTCCTCTACACTGCCCCGCTCGGAAACAGCCGATGCTATACGCAACTTTTATAAAACCTCAGACGACCAATGGCTAATGCTTATTCCGCGGGGTAACAAGACCGATTTCAGGACAATTTGTACCGTCGTAGGTTATCCTGATTTACCCGATAACCCAAAATTCAAAACCCCGGTGGACCGCAAAGATAACGCGAAAGAGATGGTTGCTCTTTTTGATGCCTCCTTTGCCAAAAAATCTCTCGCTGAGTGGGCAGTGGCTCTCGATGAAGCTGACTTAGTTTGGGGACCGGTACAGCATCCTTCTCAAGTAGTCGACGACCCCCAAGCCTGGGCATCAGGTGCGTTTGTGGATATACCTAATGGGGACGGCAAGCCAATGACCACCGTTGCCTCACCTATTCGCTTTGACGGAGTCGATGTTGAAATAAAAAGACCGACACCGGAAGTGGGAGAACACACTGCCGAAGTATTGGCAGATTTAGGGTATGCCCAGAGTGACATAGAAAAATTGCTCTCCGCCAAAGTGATCAAATAGGCTATCGCTGTTCCTTGCCACTGGATATAAGGTCATTGGCTATTAAGGTCATTGACTACAAGGTCATACGATCCAATATCATACGACGCGAGAACCATGCACAGTTATAGAACACCGCAACCTGACATTATTAGAGCCAGATTAATTCGAGTCAGATTGCGGTGTTAATAGATTAATAAAAGCACTACCCTCCCAGCAAACTCTCCAGACACTGGATAATTTTGCCGCTGTATTTACGCCTTTTGATACTTATTGATATTGTTAGAGAGAGCAGGTACAGTTCCTACCCTCAAAACCTTTGATGGAGAATCATCCAACAAAGACCAATTTATTCAATCATTAATTTTAAAAATAAGGAGCTGAACATGGATTTAGGATTAGCCGGTAAGTCCGTCATTGTCACTGGAGGCGCTTCTAATATTGGCCGGGCAATTGTACTTACCTATGCAAAAGAAAACGCCAAAATTACCCTAGCTGATTTAGATGAAGAACAAGGTGAAAAAGTAGCAGCTCTAGCCTTGGAACACGGTGCCCAATCAGTGCAAGTGGTGAAAACAGATATCACACAGCTATCGGATGTAGAGTCTATGGTCAAAAAAACCATCGATAAGCATGGCGGCGTGGATATTCTAGTGAACAATGTAGGTTGGGACAAATTACAGTTCTTTATGGAAACCACTCCCGATTTTTGGCAAAAAATAATCCAAATTAATTTTATCGGTATGCTTAATTGTACCCAGTCTGTGCTAAAGCCCATGATACAAAATAAAGGCGGCTCAATTGTCTCTATTAGTTCAGATGCTAGCAGACAGGGTGAAGTCAGAGAGGCGGTGTACGGTGGCATGAAAGCAGCGACCAATAGTTTCATGAAAACCATCGCTAAGGAAAATGGTCGCTATGGGNTCCGNTGCAATTGCGTTTGTCCTGGNGTNACGGTACCAGANGACGANGAAGAAGTGAGTCCTAACAGNATGTGGCAGGATAAAGGAGCGATGTTTACGGAAGATCAATTCGCAAAAGTAGCCAAAACTCTGCCTCTAAAACGTTTAGGTAAAGGCGAAGATATCGCTAGATCAGTGGTATTTTTATCTTCTGAAGCAGCCGGATACGTAACGGGACAAGTACTCAGTGTTAGCGGCGGATACAGCATGATTGGCTAACCGCCGGATTCACTTGTAACCAGATTTACTTGTGAATAAAAAAATGGGTNGCGCAAAGATTGGCTGCAACCCATTGATATTGAACTGACCGATATTGAACTGACTGAAATTAAACTTAATCCTGTACGCTNGTGTAGCGATAATTATCCAAAGGAAAGTGCTTTGCACGCCACAAAGACTCTATCGATGTGGACGGTCTCAACATGGGGGCATCCCCGTGAACATCAAAATAATAACTATTAGCCAGACCGCAATTGTGATTCATGAATATGGTATTTTGCTGACGTTTTAGTGTGTCCTTAAAAAACTTATCGTGAACATCCTGCCTAACCTCAACACAAGTCGCATTCCGCTGTCTTGCTTCTTTAATACAGCGCACNGCATGAGTTGTATTACCCTCAACTGTNTTGAAATANGANGTCCCAATAAATGAATANGGCCCCAAAACACCNAAGAAATTAGGNTAGTTTGGAATGGACACACTTTCGTAGGCTTGATAACGTTCNTTNTCCCAAAACTCACCTAAATCCTGGCCCGTCCNACCGATGACTTCATAGGAGGGTAAATTCCCTTTTTCAAAAACGGCATAACCTGTGGCAAGAATTAACACGTCAATAGGTCGTGACTTCCCGTCCTTTGTTACCAGACCGTCTTCCTGAATTTTTTCTATGGGTGTTGTCACAAGCTCTACGTTGTCCTGCCCCAAAGTGGCAAAATAGACATTGGAAAAAGTCGGTCGTTTACATGAGAATCCATATTTCGGCGTTAGTGCATCCCAAAGATCTTTCCTCTGCGGTAGCTGTTTTTCCATGTTGCTCACACCAGCAGCTTCCGCCCACTTCACTAACCAAGGTACCTGCTTATAATATATGGCAGACACCACCATAACAGACTCACTTATAGCGTCCGTCACCAATCTAGTGCCTCGCTGTAATAGCGGGAGATGTCTAAATACACTTTTGACGACAGGAGGAATTTCACTGTCTGGTTTTTTTAGCACCCAGATAGGCGTTCTCTGATAGACGTCAAGGTGTGCCACCTTTTTTGCGATCTCAGGTATGAGCTGAACAGCAGTTGCCCCAGTCCCTATAACTGCCACACGCTTGCCTTCAAGATCAATCGAATCATCCCAATGTCCGGTATGAACTTTTATTCCTTTAAAGATATCCAGCCCAGGAATATCAGGATTCTTAGGGGAAATTAATCCACCGCAACATGAAATGATATGACGCGCTGTCAGGGTACTGCCATCACCCAATGTGAGTTCCCATAGATGATTATCATTATCAAAGACGGCTCTAGTAACGCTGGTATTAAACCTGAAATAGGGATAGAGNCCGTACTTGGCGGCGATTCGTTTGGTATAGTTATGCAGATCTTCNCCAGGTGCAAACACCCTAGACCAATTTGCGTTCTGCTCGAAAGAAAATGAATACGTAAAAGAAGTAATATCAACAGCAACTCCTGGATAACGATTAGCTCTCCAGGTCCCCCCAACACTACTCGCACGCTCAAGAATAATAAAGGAAGTCATGTTCTCTTCTTTTAATTTAATCCCTGCGGCCATCCCCGCAATACCCGCCCCTATTATAACGGTTTCGTACTGCGGTTTTACGGTCTGCTGTACTGCCTGCTCAATGACTTCTTCGTAAGCTGCATTCATTTTTTGATCTCAATCGGTCTTCAATTAATATGCTAGATTTTATAGGATTACGATCAGGCAGTTGCCAAATCCAATCCTGCAGTAGAAGAAGCATTCCGTTTTGCTTTACCTGCTTTTTTTACTTTTCTAGGGTTCTCGTTTTCATGCCAATCGCAAAGCGCCTTAAAAGCGGCTCCAGTGTCACCTGTTTTATCAAACTCGTCTTTCCAGACTCGAAGGACATCGCGGTTGTCGTCTTTCCAAGGGTGAAAGCTAGGTCGATAATAAGGGAAATAAAGCTTGCCGATATGTCGCATTACTCCGGGCCTAACTAACATTGTATCTAGCATTCGNAATGCTGACGGGATGTTAGTTANCTGTTTATCTTTCCACAAAATATAAACAGTAGCTGCGGCAATTCCGGGGCCTCCTGCTACGGTACTCGTTGCCATTGCAGTTATACGTCTTAGATAAGCAACGACGCCTTTACCACTCGCATGCGTAGACACATCAAAGCTCACGGCCTTATGCTCAGTTTCTTCAACGAAATGCCAAAATAACATATGCACGACTTCCGGCTCAGTATTCTTAAACATCTCCGGGTACTCTAGAAAAACAGATGACAATATTGCGGTAAAGTGCTCAAAAGATCCTGCTAAGGCCCCTTGCATTTCAGGGCTGAGATTTTTTTTCAAGAACTCTCGAATAACGACAAAGGTGCTTTCAATTTTATCCAGTGGCAGACCATGCTCGATGGAAATATTGTTCATTACATCATGTTCGCGCGCATGTATCCTTTCCTGCTTACAGAAATTAACTCCCGCCTCACGGATAGCTGGATCTGTGATTTTATCCAAAAGCATAGCCGCCGATCGCATGACCCACCGCTCTCCCTCCGGTACAGCGGCTAAAACCGCAGACATCCAAATGGTGTTCCAAGGATCATCGTTAAACCAGTACTTATGGACATTCTCTTTAGTTAAGTTGAATGTTAGATCTCTAGGGACCACTTCATCATAACCAACCTTAACTTTTGTTTGCGCCATTATCATCTCTCTCTTCGTAGTTTCTGATCTTTTACTATTAACTAAACCTTTTGAACTTTAACTAAACCTTTTGAACTTACTCTCTTTTCAACTTAATATTTTCAACTTAATAAGTGGTATAAAATGCCCTACACAAACCACCTTACTACACACTAGTATGGTAAATACTATACTTAAGTAGAATGTTGGTTAAGCAACCAAATGTCAAGGCATTTTTCAGATGGTAATATCCTAGCTTACGGGTTTATTTGCCCGGCTTGGAATTTGCCGACACCGTACAAGTCATTGTTACGCATTAGTTTTCATGACAAACTAACATAATGGCGTTTTCAGCTGATAAACCGCATTTCCTATCGTAAAACCAAATCACTTATTGTTCATTTTTATCAGTGTCGTTCAGTTTTTATCGTGTAAATGAGTTCAAGTATAACTTTGGACAAAGGATACAAGCCTCTTCATATCCTTTCTTGCTTCTGGAATCATNGGATACATGATGGGCCAAACATGCGGCATATTTTTTCTTGTTATCATTTCAACAGGAATGCCCTCTTGCTCAGCCTTAGTCTTCACCTTGTAACTATCATCTCTCAGCGCTTCCGCTTCGCTAACAGTAATAAGCAGCGGCGGTAATCCCTTAAAGTCTCCTTTTGAAGGAGAAATATANGGATGACTTGGGTCAGCTCCATCAAGATAAACTTCAGTCAGCTGAGAAATAGATTGGTAGAAAAACATATCATCAGAATGATTGTTAGCCTGTCTGGAGTAAACATCGGTCACATCAGTGGCAGGAGAAAGCACCATCGCACAATCAGGCATTTGCAGCCCTTNATCCTTCGCTCTTAACATGGTTACCAACGCCAGATTACCACCAGCAGAATCGCCTCCAATAATAAATGGCTGAGCCGATACACTATCCCGCATTTCCTTATACACATAGTAACAATCATCAGGGGCCGCGGGGTATGGGTACTCAGGCGCTTTACGGTAATTTGGCAAGAATATATTAGCGTTTAATCTTTTTGCCAGCTGGCCACAAAAACCAAAATACATTCGAGGCTCACCCGCTACAAACCCGCCACCATGAATGTATAACATTTGCATTTTCGGCTGAGGTACTTCGATCCAGAAGCCCTCCACGCCTGCCACCGTTTCTTTCCTGGTGGTAACGCCAGAGGGAGAAAGGTCGACAAATTCAGGGAGATTTATTGCATTACGTAAATGGGCAACCATTTTTTCCGGCGTTTTTTGCTTCCTCTTCACCATTGCACGGACTGCAGTTTTTAAAATTCTCGCACTGATTGATGTCATCCAAAACTCCCAGATTATTNGTTACATGNTATTNGNCGAAAAGAAATAACCCTACTTGAATAGCTTGTATATTTCGCCAACGCCTCGAGTATAAGCTGCCGGTGCCANNCGCTTAATTCTCCACGCTATTTTTGCATCCAGCTGCGGCATCATATAGAGTTTTCCCTTATCNAANGCNGTNAATGTCTGCCTNGCNACCTTATCNCTNTTAGTCCAAGCNAGTTTTTCCATNGCTAANGCGCCTAATTCTTTTTGCTCTTCTGGNACTCGACTATTTTNAATAATATTGGTTGGNACAAACGTGGGGCACAANACTGTTGTATTNACNCCTGTTCCNACNAATTCNGCTGCCAANGTTTCAGACAAAGAAAGAACACCTGCNTTAGTCACNTTATAAGNNCCCATNTCGGGCGCNGCNCCAAACGCNGCAGCGGACGCNACATTGATTATNCCGCCGTAACCTAATGCTTTTAATTTTGGAGTGAAGTAATGGCAACCGTTAATAACGCCCCAAAGATTCACATCGACAATCCATTTCCAATCCTTCAGTGACATGTCGCCGATATTACCGCCTGCGCCAACACCTGCGTTATTCACCACTAGCGTGATTGGGCGTTCCAGTATTTCTTCAGCCTCATTGGATAATTTCTCCACCGCCTTTTCGCTACCCACATCACATTTATAAGGGACAGCTTTCGTACCAAGCTCTTGTAGCATCAAGGCCGTTTTATTCGCCGCTTTTAAGTCTATATCCGCGCAGATTACCGCGCCGCCTCTACGGGCAATTTCGTAGGCAAAGCTTTTACCAATCCCACTACCTGCCCCTGTTACTACAGCTGCGGCTTTCTGCGATACTTTTAAAGCGGTTATACTCATTACTCGTTCTCCAAGATTTAAAGGCTTGATATAAAATAGTGTTGTCGAACTACTACGTGATAGCAGCTCTATCTTATCATCGGGGAAGTATCTAGATTGACTGAGACGGTTGTTAGCTGCGCCACCAATAATTCCATCAATTGAACCTAATCAAA
>JAESQG010000291.1 GCA_016765265.1 Pseudomonadales bacterium
ACTTCACGGATGAATTTTTTTGCAAGGGGAAAATAAATTTAGATCGAGAAGTTCAGCCGCTATCGGCAAGCTCTTTTCTTCTTCGAGCTTACGTTTATGCAACTAAACAAACGCCATTTTTTTCTCAACACAATATTTTAAATTTATTCTTACGTTTCTTGGTGAAGACAAGCAATCTCTCGGTAAAAAAGTTAATCGACATCTCCAGCTCTACAATTACAGCAAGGTCATCTATCTATTTTCTCATGCCAACAGGATGAAGGAAGAGATACACATCTAACTAGCCGCGACCGAGTGGCTTGTCTCTGTCAAAAAAGGAATCACAAAAATATTCGTCTTTGAGGTTGGCGAAGGTTGTATAGCAGCCCCCCCGAACAGGGGTTTTCTCTCTTGGTAAAATACTATACATTGATTGATCGAAGATACCATTGCGGAGGTAGTGTACGGCTGGCTCGCTTGAATATCTTTTATTTTGAGCGGACTTAATATGAAATCCATTGGGCGACCCCAGTTTGCCATTATCGCGATTGTTTGCTGTATATGGGTGTTGTTGGCTGCAATGACTCACTACCGACTACAAACACCCTGGCTAGGTTTGACTGTCGATTCACATAGTATGGAAATCTTAACGATAAGCCCACTCGGCCCTCTTGCTAAACATGACAGTGTGGAGACTCTCATCGGGGAAAAGTGGGTTGGTTTGAGCAGTGGAGGTTTAAGAATCAAGCTTCTCCCCCTAGATTTTATATCTGACCCTGACGATATTGATAGCCATGAGGAGTTTCTTGAATTCTTCGAACGCCAGTTACTTATTTTTACCATTATTAATGAGCCGCAAGTTTCTATCTTACTGGCCAATAGCCGAAATCTAACCGTTCACCCCCTCAAAAGTACACCCTTAAGCGCGTTGCCATTTGAGTATTGGGCTATCATTGTCTTTGCCGCGATCGCCAGTGTTGTTGCTAGCTGGCTTTGGCTGTTTTCACCAGACCGTTATCTCGCCTTTGTTTATCTCGGTTGTGGCTTGGGCTATGTCGCTTTAGTCTTATGTAATGGCATCTACTCAACACGCGAGATCTCTCTTGAGCCTGGCTTTTTCAAAGCGCTTTCTTATATGCATGTGATAGGTTCCATCGTTTATACCTCCTGTGGTCAAGCAGAGCTGTGGCTTTATCCTAAACCCTTCCCCCGCTATCCGGGTCTCATCCTTATATTCCTTTTTGGCTTACTAGGGGTAGCTGTTCATTCTTTACCGGTTTTACCTCTATCAAGTAACTGGACAGTTTATTGGTATGGGGCCGCGATAATAATCACGGCATCAATATTGATTGCGCAGTGGCGTCGGACAAAAGGCTACCCAGTTGAAAGAGCGGCCATGATATGGCTGGTATTGGCAGGATTTTTTTTGCTAATTTGTTTCGGGGGGATGGTCATCTGGCCAAATCTCTATGGTGGTAAGCCCATCTTAGGTTTTGCCGCTAATTGGTTTTACTGTCTTATCATCTATGTTGCTGTTGCTTTAAGTATTGTTCGTTATCGACTTCTAGATATTGAGCGCTGGGCCTATACCATATTTGTATTGTTGATTAGCTTTTCCCTCTTGTTAGGCATCGATTTCCTACTGGTCTGGTGGGTAAACATGAACGAAGTTCAAAGTTTGGCGCTATCGTTGTTGATCGTAGGTTGGCTCTACTTCCCCTTACGTCAATGGTTTTTAGTAAAAATATCTCGACAACTGCAGCCTGCCGATTCTCGTTGGGTGGTGGCAGACTTGATTCAGCATCTATTACATTCGCAAACCCATCGTGGTGTTGAACGGCAATGGGAGGCATTATTGGATCGATATTTTCATCCATTAGATCTAGCGCCAACAGTCTTAGAGACTACAGAGGGTCGCATCACCCGGAATGGGCTTTGTTTTATTACACCTGCTTTTGGTTCAGTGGTTTCTTATCAACTCACGGGGGCTAATAAAGGCTCGAGATTATTTACCCGTGAAGATCTGTATTTTTTGAAAAGCACGGCGCAACTTCTAGATATCATCGAAAACTATCGGCTTGCGTTTGAGCATGGTGTTGAGCAGGAGCGAAAAAGAACCGTTCGTTATTTACATGATGATATTGGTTCTGGATTACTTTCACTGATTTATAAAACTCAGGAACCGAACACGCAAGATGCAGCCAGGGAACTTTTAACCGAATTAAAGGCGCTGATGACGGGGATTGAAACTACAGAGGAAAAAATCCAAGCTGCATGCCAAATATGGGAAGCAGAAACTCGAAAACGGTGTGATGAGTTCGATATAGCGCTTAATTGGAGTAGTGACGATAATACCCATGATTTAATATTGGTCTCATGCGAGCTTATTAATATTCGAAGTATCCTCAGGGAGACTCTCAGTAATATTATCAAGCACAGTGAAGCGACCAGCGTGAGTATCGCCATCATGCTTGGTGACGATTCGGATCTAGGTCAGGACGAACATCACCTGACTTTAACAATAGATATTATTGATGATGGCAAAGGTATGCTGGTTGAGAAGGTTCAGCGGCGCCGAGGTTTACACAATATGAAAGCGCGTGCCGAAGAACTTGAAGGGAATATTGACTGGATTAGTAGGCCAGGCGAGGGCTGTAGGGTCTCGCTAAGCCTGCCTTTGCAGGGAATGTATCGCTCAATGCACAGCAGTGATAGAAAGTTCATCAAGGGATAGGTTGCCAGTCATTATGAAAACAGGATTTATGTAAACAGGGTTTATATTGGAAGACTTGCCCGATGCGCAAGACTGGTTGAGAGATGTCTTGTCTGAAGCTTACACCGAGATAGAGACAAGTATTGCATCGACTATTGAAGAGTCGCAAAAGGCATTGCGACTCCTTTCTCCCGATATCGCATTAATCGATTTGTCGTTACCTGACGGCAATGGGGTGAGTATTATTGAACTCTTAGCTGATAAGCACCCGCGTTGTCATATCGTGGTTACCAGTATTTATGATGACGATGATCACGTGTTTAGCGCTCTTGCCGCCGGCGCCCACGGATACTTATTGAAGGAATCGAGCAAGGCTGAGCTGATCTCTTCTCTTGCAGATATTGTTGATGGCAAACCTGCATTATCCTCCAGTATCGCTCGCAAGTTGATATCGCATTTCTCCGTCAAGACTCAACGCTCAAAAGCCCCTCAGTTGGATGAAGCTCAAGAAGTTAACTCATTAGTGCATCTTAGTGATAGAGAAGAACAGGTGTTAGCACTCATCGGGAGAGGATTTAAAAATCATGAAGTCGCGGCGCAACTCGAGTTAAAAATAAATACCATTTCAGGATATATCAAAACTATCTACAGCAAACTCAATATTTCCAATCGAGCCCAAGCTAGCGTCGAGGCTGCTCGACGAGGCCTGTTAGGAGGGAGGTAAGATTGCAACCCTAACAACTGCATTGATTGCCGGTCATCTATCTTGGGATAACCCTACTGTATTAAAATTAATTTCAATTCCTCCCCCTAAACGGGGCTAACCCTATCGATAAGAAGGGCGATACGATTCTGCTTCGGCACCTTCATTAAATACTTAAGGTCATGTTGCCTGTAATATCGGTTAACGAGTTATTCTGCTGGCTAGCGGGTGCTTCCTTGTGGATCAATGACTGATGGTACTGTGAGTGGGGCCGCTCTTGAACATCAAAGTGATCGATGTTCGTTATCAATTGCTAGAAGGAATACTTTAATGAAACGTCACAGCACACTGTTTAACGTGGGGCTCAGTATACCGCTCATATTATTGACCGCCTGTGGGGGATCTGGATCGACTCCCCCAGCGAATTCAACGCCATCGACAACTTCAACTTCAACGTCATCGACAACCTCAACACTGACAGGAGTATTCGTAGATAGCCCAATAATTGGTGTTGGTTATAAAACCGAAAGTGGGAGCGATTTAACTAACTCACTGGGGGAATTTTACTATATTGCTGGCGAGACGGTGACGTTCTTTATCGGAGAGTTGGAGTTTCCACCTGTCCAAGCAAAAAGCCAAGTTACACCACTGGATATTGCCGGAACTGATAGTACAGACGATATTGAAGTTGTAAACATGATTCGCCTATTGCAGACCTTAGATAAAGACGGCGACCCTGACAATGGAATTGAAATCACACCCGAGGCAATAGAGAATGCCAGCGCCGTTGATTTCTCCAGTAGCTTAGAAGAGTTTGCAGCATTAGTGGCTGAGTTAATTCAAAATGCAGGATTAGATTCCCCCGTAACCGAACTTGTCAGCGCCGAAGCAGCCATTGAACATTTTGATTCTGAGTTAGAGGTACTGTTATCCGGAGATAAAAGGGCGATACTCGGTAGCTGGGTGCTTAAACAAGAAAATGGCAGTCGTAATGTACTGACGTTTATCGACAGTGATCGCTATATTATTTTTCATGAAGAAGGTGATAACAATGGGCAGACCGCTGGCTCTGGTGAATATGGTCACTACTCATGGGATCTACAGACGAATACGCTCGAATTTAGATTGATCCGAGAATCAGATGGCCCGAGTGGTTTAGATGGTGACACTATAACTGCGACCTTGGAAGGTGATACATTAACGGTTAATGAACACGAAGTACTTACACGAATTATCAGCAATAGTAATCCCTTAATTGGCCCATGGATGTTGAATCACAAAGATTTTACCGAACCAACTGTGTTGACCTTTTTATCAGATTCCGAATACGTCATTGTTCACACAGATAATAAGGAACGGTATAGCGATGATGAGTCAGCTCAAATGCTTTCCGGTGAATTCGGTACTTACTCGTTGAATGGTACTGATATGAGTGTGTTGGGCGTGACGGTTGATACCGATGGTGGCAGCGGCTTAGTGGATATTGAAAGCGTGAGTGAAGTCTTTCCAGCCAACTTTCCAACCACCTTGACACCTTATGGTGAATTTGTCTTGGTCCCGTCGGATGAAGGACCGGTGTATTTCTCTCGTATCGGTTCGTTTGATACCTCTTTACGCTTTGTCATTGACAGCGAATCGAATCCTGAAGATAACCTAAATCAAACAGATGTTGGGTCGGTGACTCTGTCTCGAATAAAGGGTTTTAGCGCGGAAGAACTAGAAGACACGAGCTGGGAGTTCAATCAAACCACTGTAATTGAGGGAGCACCATATTTCCGGTCGGTTTATGAATTTTCAAACGATGGCACTGGGTATTTAACTTTTTTGAATGCAGACGGTGAAGAGGCGGATACGAGTGAAACCACTTGGAGAATACTAGCGCATTCAGGGACATTAGAAATCACTGAGATGTCTTCGTACAACGCCGATATCTGGATACATTCTTTTGTCCGGATTGAAGGATCGCAAGGGCGGGTTCTTTTCAGTGCTATTTCTTCTGAACAAGCAGGACAACTTGAGGCGATCGATATTCTGACGATAGGTGCGTTTAGGCAACAGGCGTCATCAGCTTCAATAACCCCAACAATCGCGCTCTATGAAGATGGGTTTACATCAGAGAATTTAAGAAATGTGACCTTATATGATGTATGGTATGGCAGAGTTGAAGACGCTAATGGCGATCAAATCCCAGGTAGCAACCCAGGGATTTCCAGTCTAGTATTTGATGAAAATGGGGTTGTCACTCATACGAATCTCATAACCGGTTACACAGGGGTGACGCAAATCTATGTCAGCGACTCGGGAAGGTTTGGTGGTGAACCTGATGGTTCTAACGGCTTTGATGTTGTTTGTGGCAGCACGAATGATTATATAAAAACGCACTATATTGAGGGTAATGAATTTAACAATGTCGTTTTGTTTTTCTTTGATGAAGCGGTTGCTCGAACTTATTATGAATCATTAACGGAGGAATCAACTGAGATGGAGCCTTGTGAAAGTGCTCTTTAGTACTCTTGAACCTATCGACCACAGGGTGGTAAACCAAACTGTGCAACTGCCCAGTTTAAACATGAGGAGCTAGCTGCTCCTCAAACTCTGTCATAAAACGATTTAGCGCCGCTTTCCAATCTCTAATTGGCATGGTCCATTTTTTAGAGGCTGCCTCGATCGCCAAATAAACGACCTTCATTGCCGCATTATCATTGGGAAAGACCTTGTGGGTAATCAAAAAGCGTAATCAGGTTGGGCCATTGTGTGCGCCAGGGTTTACTAATCTGCGGATATTTAGCATCCCATTTTTCGGCAAAACGATCTAGCTCCAAAGCCGCCTCTACTTCTGATATCGACTGATAGATTCGCTTCAAGTCTGCCGTCACTTTCTTATAGTCTTTCCAATAAAAGTAGTAAAAGTAGGGGTCAAGATCATAGTAGGGGAGTAGTAGGGGTCAAGTATCATATTAACTATTTAAAAGTAGGGGTCAAGTATCATATTAACTATTTAAAAGTAGGGGTCAAGTATCATATTAACTATTTAAATATATTTTGAATTTATTCCGATATGGGGGATGACGGTTTTTTTCAGCTATGCGATGCGAAGAGTCAATTGCCAGTGCTGTGGGATCAAGGTCGAAGCGGTACCTTGGTGTGACGGTAAGAACCATTTGACTAAGGCTTACCAGCTGTATTTGGCTCGCTGGGCTAGAAAACTATCGTGGAAAGAAGTGGCTGAATCCTTCCAAACAAGCTGGGATAAAGTCTACCGATCCGTGCAGTATGTGGTGGAGTTTGGCCTGAAGAACAGGTGTTTAGACGGTATTAATGCGATAGGGGTTGATGAGATCCAGTACGCAAAAGGCCATCAGTATTTGACGGNTGTNTATCAGCTNGATCAAGGTCGNAAGCGATCTTAAAGAAAAGCAAATACTGTTTTCTAAAAAATGAAGAGAATTTGACCGNCCATCAAGAAGAGAGGCTGAACGAATTATTGAAATATGATTTAAAGAGTGTACGCGCCTATTTACTAAAAGAAAGCTTTCAAGCTTATTGGCAATATCAATCGCCTTATTGGGCTGAGCGGTATTTAACGTTATGGTGTAACNGGGCAATGAAATCACGGCTGGAGCCGATTAAGAAATTTGTCAAAACGGTACGTAGGCATCAGCCGTTGATGAACAACTGGTTCAAAGCAAAAAAGGCCTATTCTTCAGGTACTGTTGAGGGATTAAATAGGAAAATAAATTTGGTCACCAGAAAAGCGTATGGTTATAGAAACTATGATGTACTGAAAATAGCGCTATTTCATACGATGGGGTCATTACCCGAACCCGAAATGACCCACAGATTCTGCTGAAGAGGCATAAATTTGTTATTTTTATTTATTGAGACTTTTAAAATCCAGAGAACTGTAGCAGCCTCTCAATCGACAATCAAGCTCTCACAGGGGGGTTCTGTAACTATACTGAAGCACTCGAGGCATTCAACTCATCGTAGAAAAATCCTTGTAGTAAATACTGTTTAATTTAAACTTGGGTGAATCACCTGAACATGCAATTTACCCAAAGCCTTCATCCTATTTGTTCGCTATTTTGTAACTTGGATTATTGACCCTGACCGCTTTTAATGAATTCTTTTATTGACTCGTAATGTCGAGGGTATTCCGATATATTATTGTGACCAGCGCCTTTAATTACGATGGTCTCCACTGTTCCATTTGAAAAGGAACTCGCTAGGTTTTTAGTATGCATCATTCCTATAACTTCATCTTTTTCAGCGACAAGTATCAGTACTTTGGCCTGGATCTTAGACGCTTTATCAATGGAATTATATTTATCTTTCAGCAGCAGAGACATGGGGTATATGGGAAAGGTATTTTGCGCAATATTTTGGATACTATCGAAGGGCGTGATTAACACCAATTTCTCAACGTTCCTTTGCGCCGCGAGATAACATGCTACTCCACTACCTAAGCTCCTACCGATAATGGTAATGCTTTCGTGCGACACCGATATTAGATCAAAGATATGAATGGCGTCGGAATATAAAGAGGCTTCACTAGGGCTTCCGCTGCTTCCTCCATATCCTCTATAGTTAACAAGATAAACTGTGTGTGAGTTAAATTGATTATTGAATTCGCCGGCCGAGTAAGCCACAGCTTCCGCATTGCCTCCAAAATACACTATCGCATTTTTCTTTCCTTTATTAAGTAAAATACTTTTGATCGTATTTCCATTGTTGTCAAACGTAATNTCNTCAAACGGATGCTGAATAACTTGAGAGGGGAAATAGATAAAACTTCGTTGCGTAACGAAGAGTAAGACACCAAACCCGATGTATATGATAGAGATCACCATACCAATAATGAATATACTGGTTTTCATATTATTTTCGTCATTTTAGTATTGAAGCGGGCTAGCATTATAGGTTGAGATAATCATCCAACTGCTGCAATCGGGCAGGCGTCCCCACATCCAACCAATACCCAGAAAACTTTTCACCCGACACCTTCCCCTCCTTAATCCAAGTTGTCAATAATGGCCCCAAGGGTCGCTTACCCGGTTCAATATTTTCAAATAACGAAGGGTGATAGACTGCAACACCGCTATAGGTTAATGCCTCTCCCACTTCGCTATTCAGCATTGATACACCCGATCCCTTTTTTGCGGGTAATTTAAAATCACCGCCAGAATTGTGCTCAGGGTTCCCTACCATAACCAGGTGTGCCAATGAAGATCCGCTTTTGGAGGAGATTTGTGTCTGGGCAATAGCGACCAAACGATCTAATGGATAATCAATCCAAACATCGCTATTGAGCAGTAAAAAGGGCTCATCGCCTAACAGCGACAACGCCTCCACTATACCACCCGCCGTTTCTAGTGGCTCCGTCTCGCGAGAAATATTGAGAGTCAAACCGGGGNATTTTTCTGCGCTGAGAAAAGCTTCAATTTGCTCTGCGAGATAAGACACATTAACAACAATCTCATCGCAGCCCGCTGCGCGCAAACGCTCTATATGATGCGCCAATAATGGCCTACCCTGCACTATCAACAATGGCTTGGGGGTATTATCGGTGAGAGGGCGCATTCTTTTACCTAAACCAGCAGCCAAAATCATCGCTTTCATAAGAAGACTTCTTTCGTTAACCCGTTAGGTTTAGATCTATATCTACATAATGTGCTTTTTGAAACCACTGGGACGCTTGCTTATTTTTTTCAAACAGCGCCGGTAATATACGCTGGCGTATCTCGCCCGCCAAATCGCTCAAAGCATCATACTCGTCACACACATCTAGCAAGTACCGCAAGGTGCGTGGAATATCTAAAAGGTATCCCGGTTTGGCATCTCGGCAATTGAGTCGAGCAAAAATTCCGATNGCTTTCAAATGCCGTTGCGCCCCCATTAAATCAAACCATTTCATAAATTGGGATTGCGTAACCGACGGGTTCACCAGCCCCTTTTGCTGAAGATACTGTCGCGATTCTTCAACCCAAGACTCTACTCTCGACAGTGGCCAAGCTACATAGCAATCTCTTAATAACGAAACAATATCATAGGTGATAGGACCCACCACGGCATCCTGAAAATCAATAACACCCAAGGTTTGTCGTGGCGTAATCATTAAATTACGCGAATGATAATCTCTATGAACAAATACTTGGGGCTGCTCCAACGCAGACTCAGCCAACAAATCAAATGCGGGCCGTAGTACTTGGGGCTCAACAGCCACCCCCAAGTACTCTTGCAGAAACCAATCTGGAAACAAACTCATCTCGTCCTGCAACTTTAGGCCACTGTAGGAGGGCACTGGCGCCTTGCAAGACATTATCTGCGCCAAGCAACCCAATGCCTTCTGGTACAAGGCTTCAACTGTCAGTTCTTCAACATTCAGCGCTTCAACATCCGATCGACTCAGACAATCCAGTAATAGGTCATCGCCCAGATCGCTTAGCAACATAAAACCTTGTTCATAGTCTACAGCGAACACTTCCGGTACCTCGACACCTGCCTCTAATAATGCTCTTGCTACGGAAACGAATGACTTACAATCCTCCTGAGGGGGAGGGGCATCTACCGCGATCAAGTCTTTTGTATCCTCCTCTGCTCTTAATCTAAAATAACGCCTGAAACTTGCATCGCCTGACACCACCTCCAGCACAACCGGTGTTGTCCTGGTTTCAACTTGTTGCGATACCCATTCAGTGAGCTGATCTAAACGACAATCCATAGAAAATAATCCATAAAAGACAATCCGTACTATAAAATCCAATACTTATAAAAGAAGTGTACTCTATATTTTTCGTCCCANAAGAGAGAACAAAGTAGCACATAACACAAACCGAACACTATTTGGCCTACAAAACCTCTTTTCGTCATCAGTATTTTATTAATTTAGGTCGAAAAAAGATCCTCTCTTCAGTAAAATGCAACGTCTTTCACGTAAATACCGGTGTCGAGCAGCAAGGAATACTCACCATTAAATTTATGACCTCTAATGCCTTACTCAACTCCCCTACTCTTTGGGCACATCTTGCCCTGGGATATAAGGCTCTAAGACATAACACCTTTAGACATAACACCTTTAGATATACCGCCTTTAGACATACCACCTCATTGGTCTTGCCTCTATTATTAACCCTCCAAGTCGTGAATGCCGCTGAATTACCCCCAAGCGATTGGCAATTAATAACATCACAAGACCGCAAAGAAGCCTGCAGCACAGACCAACCCGAATGCCTCTGCCGGGGAAAATACACAGAGCCTCCCCGCATCGATCTCGGACTCAGCAGCCCAGAGCCTGAAGCACTGTTTGCTGCCGCTGACAAATATTCAGTAAATGAAGACGGTGTAGCCGAACTGCGCGGAGACGTGATAATTCAACAACTGGACATGCAGATAGAAAGCGAAACCGTCACATTAGACAGAAAAAAGAANCTCGTCACCATACAAGGCCATGCCCGCTTTCGCCAAACAGACTTTTTACTTTTAGGCGAACATGCGGTGATAAACCTTGAGACAAAAGATGCGCAATTCTCTCAATCGCAATATCTAACGCACTCAAAAGGGTTACGCGGAAAAGCAAAAGCAATAGAGGTCAAGGGCAGTGGTGGCCTAGTCATAAAGAAAGGCAGTTATACCAGCTGCGAACCGAATGACAACTCCTGGCACTTGCANGGCAGTGAGATCACTCTAGACCGACAAAGTGGCTGGGGAACAGCCAAACACATGACCCTTAATGTCAACGATATACCCGTATTTTATTCTCCCTATTTTAAATTTCCCATAGACGACAGGCGACATACCGGGTTTCTCTTTCCTCGTTTCAACCTCAAAAAACCGGACATCGCTACTCCGTTCTATATCAACATCGCCCCCAATTATGACGCCACCTTAACGCCGAGGCGTATTGGCCATCGAGGTGAGATGTTAGAAGGGCAGTTTCGATATCTAACACGCCTTACTGGGTTAGGAGAGATCAACCTGGGCTACCTGCCTAATGACGGCGATTTTAACTACCAAGACCGAAAGCTCGTTAATTGGACTCAAACTAGCCGCTGGACGGAGCAATGGGGCGGGGAAATTGATGTCAACTACNCATCCGACAACGACTATTTTGATGATTTTGACTCTGAGTTTACTATCCAGAGTATTTCTCATCTGGAGCGAAAAGCGGTGCTATTTTATAGCGATGATACTTGGCGATTTAGCACCCGCATCCAAAGCTACCAGACTATAGACGAGCTCCTGTTAGATACCCAACGCCCTTATCGNCGGCTGCCGGAAATTCGCCTCAATGGAGATCATCTCCTCATGGGTACTGTTAGTGGCACCAGTCAGTTACATTGGTTAAATCGAATGGAGTATGTTTACTTTGAGCAGACCTACGATATCAGTGCCCCCTATGCTCACCGCGTAAACGTCAATACCGCCCTTGAGTGGCGGCTGCGCTGGCCTTGGGGTCACCTCATTCCTAGCGCACGCTTNCAACACANTCATTACCAATTAAGTGGAGAATTGAACGCCAACGCCAGAGAGCGGGATCTCAGNACCCCCATAACCAGTCTCGACGGCGGNCTGATATTTGAGCGCTCTCTTTCCTTCAAGGGTAATAACTGGATACAGACTCTCGAACCCCGATTGTTTTATGTCAATATCCCCTTTGAGGAACAGTCAGATATCCCTTTATTTGATACCTCTGCTCTCACCTTCGGATACAATCAATTGTTTAGGGAGAACAGGTTCTCCGGCGGGGATCGCCTAGGCGATACTGAACAAGTTTCCCTGGGTTTAACCACCCGTTTTATTAATAGCGCTAACGGCCAGGAGATACTGAAATTCAGCGCTGGACAAATTCTTTACTTTAAAGACCGTCAAGTGCAATTGGCAGAAAACGCTATTAATATTGATACTTTAGATCGCTCTGCACTTGCGGTGGAGTTAAGCGCCCAACTCAACGAAAAAATCCGCTTATCTTCCGGTGCGGTTTGGGATGAAGAAATAAATACCTTAGAAAACGCCAGCTTTACGGCGGATTATAAAGCCTCCAGCAAACAACACTGGAACTTAGGCTATCGATATCGTGTCGAAAACGCGAGTGATCGCATATCCCAAGCTGAGCTATTGTTTACTCAAAGAATAAACATGAATTGGCATTATACCGGCCTGTGGCATTTTGATTTAGAGAATAATTCCACGGTCGAACATATAGCAGGCCTGGTATATGAAAGCTGTTGTTGGAAAAATAGCATTATCTATCGGCGAAAAATTAACAGCCCCACCAGNAACATNGATCNGCAAGANAATGACTACGGCCTCTTTTTCGAAATAGAACTGAAAAATTTGACTGGATTTAACATTGAAATATAGAACATCAAAGATTGAAATATAAGAAATTCAACATTGAAATACAGGAAACAGGGATGAGATTAACAGCTACATTTTACATCACCCCATACCGAGCTATGATTTGCCCTGTAGGATCCCCAATCCCAAATGACACTACACCCAATGAGATAACGACGTGACCAATATGCTAAAAAACAAGTTGATGGCTTTTTCTAAGCTTAACAATCATCTCAACACTCCAACGGCCTTATCGATGACCACAGTAGCGATGACCACAGTAGCAGCCTTATCATTAGCAACATTCTGTTTATGGAGTACGGCTACCACAGCAGCAATTCAGACTATCCCCGTGGATAGAGTCGTTACCATAGTCGAGGATGATGTCATTTTAGAAAGCGAGTTATTTGACCGAGTCCGAGAGATAAAAAACCAAATACAAGGACAACGCAGACAACTCCCCCCCAACGACATACTGATCAAACAAGTCTTGGAGCGTCTGATTTTGGAGTCGATACAAGTTCAAATGGCAAGTCTGATGGGGGTCAGAGTTGACGATAATGAAGTCAATGTTGCAATGAAAAATATTGCAAAACAAAACGATCTTGATCTGGAACAATTTAAAAAGACAGTAGAGTCCGAAGGATTATCTTATCGCAGCCTGCGAGATCAAATCCGCCGTGAAATCACCATCAACCACGTTAGACAACGTCACATCAGCTCTCGCTTAAGAGTCAGCGACCAGGACATTGAAAACTTTCTCGACTCCAAAGCAGGCAGGACAGAACTCGCAGCAGACTACCGCCTAGGTCACATTCTTATCCCCTTACCCGATGCTCCCTCAGCAGATATGCTGCAAAAAGCCAGCGACTTAGCAATGGATATCTACAGCAAGTTGGTGGAGACTCCAGACCAATTTGAGCAATTAGCTATTTCCCTGTCCGCCGGTCAAAATGCCCTGGAAGGCGGCGATTTAGGCTGGCGTAGCCCGGCACAACTGCCCACTATTTTTGCCGACGTCGTACTTGAGATGGAAAAAGAAGAGGTATCTAAACCCATTAAAAGTCCCTCTGGATTCCATATTATTAAAATCACAGACAAACGCGGCGGTACCACTATGTTTGTAGATCAAACGGAGGTGAGGCATATACTCGTCAAACCCAATGAGATCCGTAGTGATGCCGATGCAGAACAGCTCATAGAGGATATATATCGTCGGCTGGTAGACGGTTCCGATTTCGTTGACTTGGCAAAAACCTATTCCGATGACCCCGGCAGTGCGCTCAACGGCGGTGACCTGGGCTGGGTATCACCTGGAGCGATGGTTCCGGCATTTGAAGAGGTTATGCAAAAAACAGCGGTGGAAGAGACATCGAAGCCATTCCGCAGCCAATTCGGGTGGCATATTCTAGAGGTGAATAACCGCCGCAACCAAGATATGAGTGAAGAATATAAATTCGGGCACGCTCGCAACTTGGTACGCAAAAGAAAATTTGAAGAGGAGCTACAAGTTTGGTTGCGAGAAATTAGGGAAGAGGCTTTTGTTGAAATCAAGATTTAAAGCAGATCATCTTCACCATCCGATGATAGCCCTAACGCCAGGAGAACCTGCAGGCATAGGCCCGGACCTGGCGGTGCAGGTCGCGCAACAGCAACAAGACTACCCGCTTGTCGCTATCGCCGATAGCAAATTATTACAAGATCGTGCACAGCTACTGAATCTTCCGCTGCAATTAATAAATATTTCTACATTAGCCGAAGAGCACAATCAGCCCATCACAACGCCAGCTCAGACTTTATATATTAGCCCTATTGAAATGCCAGTGCCCTGCGTGCCTGGTCAATTAGACCCTCGTAATAGCCAGTATGTTTTGAATACCTTGACGCTGGCCTGTCGGGGTTGTCAATCAGGTCAATATAAAGCAATGGTGACGGGCCCCGTTAATAAATCTGCCATCAACGATGCGGGCATCGAATTCACCGGACATACTGAATTTTTACAGCATATTACTGAAACTGAACAGGTGGTGATGATGCTAGCCTGCGAAGGGTTGCGAGTTGCCCTAGTCACTACCCATTTACCGCTGAGCGAAGTGGCAAAATCTATTACCACTAAAACATTATCGCAGATTATCCGCATCACGAATCAGGCATTACAAGTTGACTTTGGCATCGAACACCCACAATTAACAGTCTGCGGCTTAAACCCTCATGCCGGAGAGAGTGGATATTTAGGGCGAGAAGAAATCGATATTATCGAGCCTTGTTTAGCCCAACTCAGAGAACAAGGCTACAGTCTCAATGGCCCTCTACCAGCAGATACACTTTTCACTCCACCTATACTAGAAAAAACAGACGCGGTCATCGCCATGTATCATGACCAAGGATTGCCGGTGTTAAAATATAAAGGTTTTGGCAATGCCACCAATATAACCCTGGGGCTCCCCATCATCCGAACCTCAGTAGACCATGGCACAGCACTAGATCTCGCCGGCACCGGCAGAGCAAATTATGGCAGCTTAATCGCAGCATTAGACCAAGCTGTGACTATGGCGACAGCTAGCAACACAACAGATTAATACTCATGACTCCAACCTCAAGAAATAAACCTCCCTCCCGCAAAAAAAATACTGGCACAAATCAGCATAAAAGCACGGACGGTCACAAACCTCGAAAGCGTTTTGGGCAAAACTTTTTACACGACCCTCGCGTTATTCAATCTATTCTGTCCACTATCAACGCTCAGAAGAACGACCATATTGTTGAAATAGGTCCAGGCCTCGGAGCGCTCACCGGTGGTTTATTAACAGATTGTGGAAAATTAGATGTGATTGAGCTTGATCAGGACCTCGTCCCACATTTGGAAAACCGTTTTGGCCACTCCCCCCTATTCCAAATTCATTCCGCCGATGCACTGAAGTTTGACTTTTCAGCTATGGAAACCCCAGAAGAAATGAGCAACGACAGACTAATTCGAATCGTGGGAAACCTGCCCTACAATATATCCACGCCCTTAATATTTCACTTATTATCGCAAAGCCACGTCATCCAAGATATGCATTTCATGCTACAAAAAGAGGTGGTTGATCGCTTGTGTGCCGGTGCAGGTGAGTCGGCCTACGGTCGATTGGGCATAATGGTCCAGTATCATTGCGAGACCGAAAGAGTCATCAGTGTGGGTCCCGGCGCTTTTAATCCACCGCCCAAAGTGGACTCAGCAGTGATCAGACTAACACCCCACAAACAAAAACCTGTAAGCACCCAAAATGTAGAATTGCTATCGAAGGTTGTCACTGCCGCGTTTAATCAGCGCCGCAAAACCATCAGAAATGGATTGAAAAACTTAGCTGATAGCACTCTTTTAGAGGCCGCTGGAATCGATCCCAGTGAGCGTGCAGAGAATATTGCATTAAAACAATTCGCAAATCTAGCCGACTTGTTACACACTAATTATAATATCCAACCGTGAGTACCTGTCTGTGAGTACCTGTCTGTGAGTACCTATGCCATCGGCGATGTACAAGGTTGTTATGATTCTTTGATGGCTTTGTTGGATGAAATTTCTTACGATCCACAGCATGACAGTCTTTGGTTTGCGGGTGACTTAGTGAATCGAGGCCCTAAATCCCTTGAATGTCCTCGATTTATGAAACAGCAGTCTAACGTTAAAACAGTGCTGGGCAATCATGACCTTCATCTTATCGCTCTTTATCTCGGCCAGGCAGCCCCCAAAAGAAAAGATACCTTTGAAAAGCTAATGGCAGCGCCAGATTATGTCGATTTAATGGTTTGGCTACGACAACAAAAATTATTGGTTTATGATAAAAACCTCAATTTTTGCATGACCCACGCAGGCATTCCCCACATCTGGACACTTAAACAAGCCCGCCAATATGCAAAAGAGTTTGAAACTATGTTGCGGGGTGATGGTGCTGTGGATTTCGCTCTTAATATGTATGGGAATAAACCCACGGCTTGGCGCAATGACTTGGAAGGAATGGATCGTTATCGCGTTATTACCAACTACTTCACACGAATGCGTTTCATTGACATGGAAGGCAACCTAGAACTAAAAACTAAAACGCGCGCCACTAGACCTCCTCCTGGGCATAAAGCATGGTTTAAGTTTAACAATCCTGAGATGAAAAAAACCAAACTCCTCTTCGGACATTGGGCGAGTCTTGAAGGCGTCACCAATAACAGCCGAGCTTTTGCATTGGATACAGCTTGTGTTTGGGGCGGCCATTTAACAGCCCTTCGTCTGGAGGATGAAACCCTATTTAGCGTGGAAGCAACTGACTGATTTCTTCTCAAAGATTCCAAGATGCCATGACTACATTATCTCATGGTACTAACGGGTTGACTGCGAAACGCATATTTCAAATCTAACAAATCAAAATAATACCGATTTAATAACACCCATAACGAACAATATTCACCCATTTTAACGCCAATAATTCCATATAAGCACAAAACATCAACACAAAAACTTCATTATCTCCTCTTATTTCTTTGTATCGTCTGGAATAACTTTCAAGAAAATTATTTTGTTTTTTATCGGTTTACCCTCCTAAAGCCTACTATATTAAATTATAGAGCATGCAAACATTGAGTTTCTTCAACGAGAAATAGAGCCGTAAAAAGGGCATTCACCTATGAGCATCTTTACACATTATTTGGACAGATATGAGTCCCAGCAAGAAGAAGAGTACACCATACAAGAATACCTAGATATTTGTAAAAATGATTCCTCTAGCTACGCGACAGCAGCAGAAAGACTGCTCCACGCTATCGGNGANCCAGAGNTAGTCGACACCTCGAAAGATCCGCGNTTAAGCCGAATTTTTTCCAACAANATAATCAANCGTTATCCNGCATTCGANGAATTTTATGGCATGGAAGAGTGTATCCAGCAGATCGTCTCTTACTTCAAACATGCCGCACAAGGGTTGGAAGAGAAGAAACAAATCCTCTACCTCCTCGGTCCAGTAGGCGGCGGAAAGTCCTCACTGGCAGAGAAGCTAAAAGACTTAATGCAAAAGGTGCCCTTTTACGCGATCAAAGGCTCACCNTTGCAAGAATCTCCNNTGGGATTATTCGACCCTAGCGAAGACGCCGATATCTTAGAAGAAGAATACAACATTCCTCGGCGTTACATAAAAACCATCATGTCGCCCTGGGCGGTCAAACGGTTACACGAATTTAATGGCGACATTTCCAAATTCACCGTTGTAAAACTTTACCCTTCCATCTTGGATCAAATTGCCATTTCCAAAACAGAACCTGGCGATGAAAACAATCAAGACATTTCCGCACTAGTGGGTAAAGTCGATATCAGGCAGCTAGAGGAGTTTGCACAAAACGACCCTGACTGTTACTCATTCTCTGGTGGTCTTTGTAAAGCCAACCAAGGCATGCTCGAATTCGTAGAGATGTTTAAAGCGCCTATTAAAGTATTACATCCTCTCTTAACCGCGACACAAGAGGGCAATTACAACGGTACAGAAGGTCTTGGGGCCATCCCTTTTGAAGGCATTATACTNGCTCACTCCAACGAATCGGAATGGCAAACCTTTAGAAACAATAAAAATAACGAAGCCTTCATCGACCGTATCTACACAGTCAAGGTGCCCTACTGCTTAAGAGTGATAGAAGAAATTAAAATCTACGAAAAGCTACTGAGAAATAGCTCTTTNGCAAATGCACACTGCGCACCCGANACCTTAAAAATGCTCGCACAGTTTACTGTATTATCACGGTTGAGGGACCCGGAAAACTCGTCTATTTACTCCAAAATGCGTGTCTACGACGGTGAAAACCTGAAAGACACCGATCCTAAAGCAAAATCTTTGCAAGAGTACAGAGATGCAGGAGGAGTGGATGAAGGCATGAACGGTCTCTCAACCCGATTCGCCTTTAAAATTCTATCGAAAGTCTTTAACTATGATCACTCTGAAATAGCAGCAAACCCGGTTCACTTACTCCATATTCTTGAAAATCAAATAGAGCAGGAACAGTATCAAGCAGAAGTCAGAGATAAGTATCTTCGCTTTATCAAAGAGTACCTTGCTTCTCGCTATGTGGAGTTTATCGGCAAAGAGATCCAAACCGCCTATCTCGAATCTTATTCAGAATACGGNCANAANATATTTGATCGATACGTCACCTACGCAGACTTCTGGATACAAGATCAAGAGTTTAGAGACCCGGATACCGGAGAAATCTTTGATCGCGGCTCTCTCAACGAAGAACTTGANAAAACTGAGAAGCCCGCCGGTATTAGCAACCCGAAAGATTTCCGTAACGAAGTGGTTAACTTTGTGTTGCGGGCAAAAGCCAATAACGCGGGCAAGAACCCCTCTTGGCTCAGTTACGAAAAACTGCGTACGGTCATTGAGAAAAAGATGTTCTCGAACACTGAAGATCTACTACCCGTTATTTCCTTTAATCCAAAAGCGTCAACTGGCGATCAAAAGAAACATGTGGATTTTGTTAACCGCATGGTGGAGCGTGGCTACACTGAAAAGCAAGTCCGTTTGCTGTCTGAATGGTATCTGCGAGTTCGTAAAGCACAGTAAACCAGGCCACTAAACCAGGTACTAAACCAAGTACTAAACCAAGTACTAAACCAAGTACAAAGCCAGGCGTACTGAAGACCATAAGGACTAGTGCATGAGTAATCAGGAGTAACCGGTGTGTCTTATATTTTAGATCGCCGCCTAAACGGCAAAAACAAAAGCACGGTGAACCGACAACGGTTCCTGCGCCGGTACAAAGGCCATATCAAAAAAGCGGTATCGGACGCAGTCNCCAAACGCAGTATCACCGATTTGGAAACCGGCGAAAGTATATCTATCCCTAAGCGTGATATATCCGAACCTTCCTTCCGTCATGGTTCTGGCGGAAAGCGCGATATAGTTCATCCGGGTAATAAAGAATTTATTGCCGGTGACAAGATACCTCGCCCACCGGGTGGTGCAGGCGGTGGTGGAGCGGGCGAAGGGGATGCCAGCGACTCCGGNGAAGGCATGGATGAATTTGTTTTTCAAATNACCCAAGAGGAGTTTTTAGAATTCCTATTTGATGATCTGGAGTTACCNAACTTAATAAAACGCCAATTNGCGGGTATCGATACCTTTAAATACGTGCGCGCGGGTATCACCAGCGAAGGCAATCCCGCAAAAATAAATATAATACGCTCTATGCGACAGGCAACCGGTAGACGGATTGCCCTCACAGCCGCGGTAAAACGCAAACTTAAAAACTACATTGACGAAAGAGACGAAATACTTGAGCAAGATAGCTTTTTAAGAGACAAAAAACGCTTGGCCTACCTCGAAGAGCACATCCCGAAGTTGCAACGGCGCGTCAAAAGCATCCCTTTTATTGATGACTTGGATTTACGTTATAACCAACATCTTAAACTCCCNGTCCCCACATCTAAAGCCGTCATGTTTTGTCTAATGGATGTGTCGGGATCAATGAATCAAGCCATGAAGGACATGGGTAAGCGTTTCTTTATTTTGTTATACATGTTTTTGAAACGCAATTACGATAAAATTGATGTTGTGTTTATCCGACACCATACCAGCGCAAAGGAAGTGGATGAAGAAGAGTTTTTCTACTCAAGAGAAACCGGAGGTACCATAGTATCAAGCGCCCTAAAAATGATGGACGATATTATGCGGGAGCGATATCCCGCATCAGAGTGGAATATCTACGGCGCACAGGCTTCAGATGGCGACAATTGGAATGACGATTCTCCCATCTGCCGCAAGATATTAATCGAGCGCATTCTACCAATGGTACAGTACTACTCCTATGTGGAAATCAATCCTCGTCGCCATCAAGCACTATGGAAAGAGTACGAACTAATAGAAGCAGAATTTGGCGATTATTTTGCCATGCAACAGATAAGCGACCCTAGTGATATTTACCCGGTATTTCGAGAACTCTTTCAGAAGAAATCCATCACGATAGCTTAACGATAACGAATATCTTAACGATAACGCAAAGACTAAATGGGTTAAAACCGTGGCTAAGACTGCAAAAAAGAGAAAGGAGCCCATATCAACAGGTTCCGAATGGACGTTTGACCTGATTAAGGAATACGACTCTGAAATTAGCCGTATTGCTGAAGATTATTATCGTCTCGACACTTATCCTAATCAAATTGAAGTCATCTCCGCTGAACAAATGATGGATGCCTATTCCTCAGTGGGCATGCCTGTGGGGTATCATCACTGGTCTTACGGCAAGCATTTCGTCTCCACAGAAAAGAGCTACAGCCGGGGCCAAATGGGTCTAGCCTATGAAATCGTAATCAACTCCGACCCCTGCATTTCCTACTTAATGGAAGAAAATACCATGGCCATGCAAGCGCTAGTCATTGCGCACGCCTGTTACGGCCACAACTCCTTCTTTAAAGGNAACTATCTATTTCGTACTTGGACTGATGCCGGCTCAATAATAGATTATTTGGTCTTTGCGAAAAACTATATCAGTCATTGCGAAGAGCGATATGGCCTGGCCGAAGTAGAAAGCCTTTTAGATTCATGTCATGCACTGATGAACTATGGGGTGGACAGATACAAGAGACCTTACCCCATCTCTGCGGCAGAGGAAAAACAGCGCCAAAAGGAACGCGAAGAATATCTACAAACACAAGTCAATGAACTCTGGCGAACCATACCCAGAAATATTGATAATGACGATATTGAGGAGAAAATTCGCTTCCCTGAGGAACCACAGGAAAACATTCTCTATTTTATTGAAAAAAATGCGCCGCTATTAGAGCCTTGGCAACGAGAGGTGGTTCGTATTGTACGTAAAATCGCACAGTACTTTTACCCACAACGACAAACTCAAGTAATGAACGAAGGTTGGGCCACGTTTTGGCATTACACCTTGCTGAATACACTTTATGATGAAGGCTGTGTCACTGATGGCTTTATGATAGAGTTTTTAAAATCACACACCGGTGTAATTTATCAGCCACCCTTCGATAGCAAATTATATTCCGGCATTAACCCTTACGCTTTAGGGTTTGCAATGATGCGAGACATCAGGCGTATTTGCGAAAACCCCACGCAGGAGGATAAGGAGTGGTTTTCCGATATAGCCGGTAGTAATTGGCTGGACACCTTGCATTTTGCGATGCAGAGCTTTAAAGACGAAAGCTTCGTTCTACAATTTCTTTCGCCTCATTTGATGAGAGAATTTCGATTCTTCTCGTTACTCGATGACGACAAGAAAAAAGATTTAGAAATTCCTGCAATACACGACCTGCAAGGTTATCACGATATTAGAGAGGTACTCTCTACTCAGTACAATCTAAGCATGAACGAACCTAACATCCAAGTTTTTAATGTCGATATACGCGGCGATCGCTCTATTACCCTACGCCACACNCANCATAACCGNCGNCCTCTTGAAGAACAGAATAATAAAGAGGTGTTAAGACATCTTCACCGTCTATGGAAGTTCGACGTGCATCTAGAGTCGCTTGATGGGACCAAAGTCACCTCTACGCTACATTGCCCCTACCCTAATGAAGACGATAACCCTAGCGACAAATAAACACCTTAAAATCTGAGTTTTACTCGGCCATAATGTCAATAATGCGCTGATCCAAACACGACCTCAAGAATACATTCATTGGAGCTTGCTCATTGGAATCATAAAACTCTAGCATCAACTGGTTGAATTCAAGTCGTCTTTTTACAGGGACGTTAATTGCCGGGTAACCCTCAGCCAATAGAATTCCGTTCATCATAAAACGGCCCATTCGCTTGTTCACGTCGTAAAAAAACTGATTCCTAGCCATGCTTAAAAATATAAAAATGGCTTTNTCGTAAACATCATCAATTTTATCATGCTCACGAACCAGAGCTGCAAACAGTCGCGACAGTGTATCGAATTTCGGTGGCATATAATCAGTACCGGCGATAGTAACGCCTCCGGTCCGGAAAGCTCCCCACTCTAAAGCTTCTTCTTTGCCTGCAATCCCATGAAGCTCCACCGCATAGGTCTCTGAAACAGAAAATACACCTTGATGGAGATCCGAAAATAATTTCCGCCACGCCTCTCCTTGGTTTTGTGCCACTCNCTGGTCACTTAGTTTATGCCCTCCTATNGTCACGCCATCGAGTAGCGTTTGCACTTCTGGAAGAGTGAAATTAATTCCTTCAAGCTGTACTGNATCATAAACAAAAATCGAAAGATCCCGTTTTGCCAACATAAGGGCCTTTTCAACATTGGGGTTCATTTGATCAAACGATGCCACATTACCCTCCATAAATCACATAGTAAACACAAGCATAGCGAGTATTAACGCTTTTTATACCGAAAACAATCAACCTATTGTAAAACGTATCCTCCTCGTCAAGAAGCTTATCTTCAAATATTTGCCTTGTTAGTTCAGCCCAAACATCTATAAACTCTCGCCCTTAGTTTATCAAAATCAACCTTCTTAGATCTCATTGTTATGAAACTACAAACACTCGATGTTCTCACCCTTATTCTTTACTTGGGCGGCATAGTTGCCATGGGCTTTTACTTTTCCAAAAAGAACACTAGTACCGAAGAATATTTTGTGGGGGGTCGCTCATTTCCAGGTTGGNCAATAGGCCTTAGCTTAGTGGGCACTTCTATAAGCTCAATCACGTTTTTGGCCTACCCTGGCGATGCGTTCAAAACCTCTTGGATACGTTTTTTGCCCAATTTAATGCTACCTATCGCCGCATTTATCGCAGCCTATTTGTTTCTTGGTTTTTTTCGGCGCAACAATACAACTACCGCCTACGAGTTCTTAGAGGATCGATTTGGCCCTTCTATTCGAGTCTATGGAGCAGTGGCATTCATTGTGGCGCAGTTGGTCAGACTCAGTATCATTTTATATTTAGTGTCATTATTAATTCATCAGCTTACCGGCCTAGACCCAACGCTCAGCATAATATTGGGAGGGCTTTTTGTTGCTCTCTACACTATTTTAGGCGGCATAGATGCGGTCATATGGACTGATGTTATCCAGACCATTGTACTGGTGCTGGGGGGAGTCATCTGTCTTTGGTATATCACCGATCAATTGCCCGGTGGATTGCAGCAAATATTCGATGTAGCCAATGAACACGGCAAACTCGCCTTTGCCGAGTTAAGAGATGATACCTTACATCCCATCGCGTGGAATTTTTCACTCATGGAAAAAACCGGCTCAATGATGCTAGTCCTAGGGCTAGTGAGTTGGCTCACTGAATACAGTAGCAATCAAAATACAGTGCAACGCTTTTGCGCTGCGAAGAGCGATCAGGACGCTAGGCAGGGTATGTTCATCGCTGCTTTTGCAGCAGTCCCTATATGGGCATTCTATATGTTTTTAGGTACTGCCCTTTTTGTCTTCTTTCAACAATTCCCCTCACCCGAAGCCACCGAAATGCTCACCGGTGAACGCAAAGCTGAGCAGATACTTCCGTTCTTTATTTTAACGGAGCTGCCTGCTGGAGTCGTCGGCATTGTTATCGCTGCTGCATTGGCAGCGGCTATGTCCTCGCTCGATTCCAGCATTAATGCTATCTCCACGGTAGGCATTGTTGACATTTATCGTCGTCACCTAAAGCCGTCACAGGAAGACAAGCATTATTTGAAGGTGGCCTGGCTTATTGCTGCGGTCAGCTCACTATCGATGATACTCGGCGCTATTTATCTACAACATACAGAAACAAAAACATTGCAGGACACCGCAACAATATTGGCATCCTTACTGGGCGGGGGTTTGCTAGGGCTCTATCTTTTGGGCTTCTTCACTAATTTAGGCGATGCTCGCGCTGTATGGACTGGAATTGTTTTTACTATCGGCTTCACTGGCTGGACCATTTTATCCAAAAAGGGCATGTTACCTGACACGATCACTTTTCCTTTTGACCTATACTACACGGGCATTATCGGTCACTTTGTGATGTTCCTAGTTGGGTTTCTTGCCTCATTTGTATTTCCCAGTCAGAATACACCAGAGTCCCCTGGAGAACATTAAGCATAACACCACACAAAAACCACCACACACTAACGGGCTGGTCTAGATCAAGGAGCACTGTGGATATGTCAGCAGAAAAAAAACAAAAGGCAGAAGCCTTACTTAATGCACAAATCGATTTTCATATTGCTGAGTTACAGGGTGACCGGCTTGAGGTTGTCATCAAGGAAGAGGTAGAAAGCTTCTTCTCTCTCATGGAGCGCCAGACTCTTAATGATGCTGTCTCGGCAGAAAAGATTAAAGAAACCATCAAAAAATACATCGTTAACCTGGAAATACCGGATGCCATACCTGAACTACTGGGTGAAATAGCTGAATTTATATCCACCCATGAGGGACACGACGAAAACAATCTAGGCGACATTATCTCTGACGATGAATTTAGTGATGTACTACAAAAAATTCTGGCAATGGATACTCTTAGGAAGCGAGCCATTGATGAATTTGTAGATAATCAGGTTTTCACTGGCATGATTTCAGATATTCTCTATTCGGCCATAAAAGGGTTTGCACTAGACAACAATATATTAATAAAAAACATCCCCGGTGCCTCCATGATGATGAAATTGGGGAAAAATGTAGTCAGTAAAACGGCTCCAAAATTAGAAAGAGCGGCCGAAGAAACCATCAAGAAATACATCCATCTAAACCTCAAAGCCACACTCAGGCAAAGCAAATCTTTTTTAAGCAATGCGCTAGATAGCGATGAAATCACAAACATATCAATGAAGATTTGGGAAACGGCCAAAGACAAACCTCTTTCTACTTTCAAAAATTATATTGATGAAAATGATATCCAAGAATTTCTAGCCATGGGCTATGAGCATTGGAAAGGATTTCGTCAGACTGACTATTATTCTTCGCTGTTAGAAGCAGGTATAGACTTTTTCTTCGAGCAATACGGTGCAAAGACCTTACATGAATTAATCACGAATATGGGCATAGACAAAGAAATGATTCTGGATGATACCCTGCGGTTTACGCCCGACATTATCAGTGTGCTAGAGGAAACGGGGTATCTTCGCGATCTCTATCGTCGGCGCCTGGAGCCCTTCTTTATGGCAGAAAGTACTTTGGCAATACTTTAGCCCGTCGGGCTCCAACTAGCCTTTGGCCAAGTTTGGAGATTGGCCTACTGACAGGCTATATGCATCTGACGGGCTATATGCATCTGACGGGCTATATGCATCTGATGCGCATTACTACTTTATAGTTTTCTTTGTTTTCATTAGATGCTGCTATCTGTAACAGTCTCAATGCCGCTCCCTTGTTGGCACTGGTTTCTAGGTTTGGCCCGACATATTTAGTCGTTTGATCCATGACAAAAAATTTCTTCTTGCCGTCGTCTCTACAAGTACCTTTGGCATCATTCTGCGCAACTCGTAATGCATCACTTTCAGAACGGCCCGTGGAGAGTAGATTATAGGACCCATCCACTTGCGGCATCACCGCCCCAATTGGTTTGTACGACGCACAAGCAACTAAACCCGTTGCAGCCACGCATAGTCCGATTTTCAGCCATAAACTTGTTACCCTTATCACCATCTTCCTAAAACCTGCCACTCTTAGCTCTGTCATAGATCTACTCCCAATAATTCTTTATCCTTATCTATATATAAGACCAATTATCTGATCAATTCCAATACAAAACCGAGCTAATCTTTGTCACTTCCTAGAAACTTTTGTCACTTCCTCAAAACTTTTGTCAATTTATCTCCTGACGATGCACCAAAATACTGATTTATGTGTCAAGACTGTTGTTGAACCCTTCATAACGTTGTACTTAATTGAAAATTAAAGGGTTATTTAACTTAAAAATCTGTATATATTTTCACCACTTATCGGAATCACCTGCAATTCCCCCAACATTACCGCGCCAAACCTAAAAGATTACCCAAAATATAGATACTGGGCGTTTGTGGTCTCCGATTTGCAACAGTCCTAGCAGACAACAGTGATAATAGACTGCCACTACATATTCTAAACAAGCAAAGAGAGAACGCATCATGACAATTCAACTCACTAAGTTACGTATCATTGATCTTGAGGTTGGCATGTTTGTGGAAAAAATGGATTGCCCCGCCTTCGACAGCCCTTTTTCACCTCAAGGATTTGCTATTCGCAACCAAAAAGAAATCACTGAACTCGATAACTTCTGTCAATTTGTATGGGTAAATCTGAAAAAAAGTGCAACATTAAAAGCGTTAAATCAAGGATTTAGCCTCGAACCATTAACCGTATCGCCACTAGCCGCATTGCCGTTAGGGGGGGGAGCAGGTACATTCAATTCGACAACATCTAAAACTGTCAAAAGAACCCCAAAAGCGATCAAAAAACACTCCACTGATGATATGGCTTTATTACCTCGTTTTTTACTCAGTTTTTCGATTTGCGCTTCCTGCGCTATCGCTTTTATGTGTTACTGAACAACAGCGAACACGCTCTTAGCATTAGTTAAGAATTCAACCCTCAAGATAGCCCGTCTAAATTAGCTACAACATAGCGTATGATTACTGTACAATGCCGTCGTACACTTCACATCAATAAGATGGCTCACCAGTAATTCAAACTAATCATGCGATTAAACAAATCAATAGAAACGGGCAATTTATGACTTACACAAAGACATTGTTAATGTCTGCAACATTCATAGCCCTATTTTCATCCTTCACTCTACAAGGTTGTTCCACATTGCAGTATCAACGCTCGCAAACAAAAGCACTCGGCAAATACCTGATTATCACAGGTGAACAGGACAACTTTGCGGACCACCGGCTAAAGGTTATTCGTAATTACAGCGCCTCGATGCATGGTTTTATAAAAAGTCATGGCCTTCCAAATATGACCTATGAATATCAATCCAATGACAGAGACGGCATAATGCTTTTTTATATTGAAGAGAATATCGTTTTTTCATTCAGGGAAGACACTCCTGACCCGGACTCCCGTTATCTGGTAGAGCACCGTCCCATCCATGATAAGGAACTGGGATTTTACATTTATTTAAAAACCGGCCATTTGCCGAATTACAAACTAAGTGCCGCTAAAAAAGCGATATAATTCACAACAACACAGAGCCTATTTTCCGGCTCATCGTCTCAGAAAACCAAACGCCACAACTTGACTCCCCGAAAGCTAACTGGAACAATCCAGGGCTGTTGTCGCCTAATAGTCGCCATAGATGACATATGTTAACTCTAATACTCGCCCTTTTCATGCTAGGCGCGCTAACCGATATCCAACGCACATTATGGCTATTATTTGGAAAAAGAAAGTGGGTAACACCCGCTATGAAGTTCGCTCCCACGGTGCAAGCATGAGGCTTTATACGGATGGCGTCTTCCACAGTCAATATAATAATAAATCCCTTTTCACCGGATCAGTCTGGGACATCCTCGCCCTACCCGCTCTTCTTTATCCTCCAAAGACCATTAAAACCGTTCTCGTGCTCGGCGTGGGAGGTGGCAGCGTAATTCAAATGTTACTCAAAATAATTAATCCCACTAGCGTAATTGGCATAGAGATCGATCCAATACATCTTTTTGTGGCAAAACATTTTTTCAAACTAACGGACAAACGCATTCACTTGGAGCAAGCAGACGCTGTGGAATGGCTCAAACAATACAAAGGCCCTAAGTTTGATCTAATTA
>JAESQG010000292.1 GCA_016765265.1 Pseudomonadales bacterium
CGATTAAAAATCTTAAGTCTGATGAGGATTCCCGATTAGATCGAGCGCGAGCTGCCGGGGAGGTGATTTAAACCTAGCCCCATACCTAAACCCCTATCACTTAAGCTTAAAGTAGGAGACCGAGTGTTTGAGTATACGCGCAATACTTAAAATTCCATCACTCTCGGTGGCCGCTTTGTTGGCAATGTCAGTATTCTCTAAACCTACATCTCGCATTCTAACCACATTAGCATTGATATCTTCCACTACCGAGGCCTGCTCTTCGGCTGCGGTTGCGATCTGAATATTAACATCGTTCATCATTTGAATGGAATCCGCCACTGCATCAATCGTATCACCTGCCACATCTATTTGCTCTACGGCGGCTTCTGCACTGGCTCGACTGACAGTCATGCTCTCAACAGCCATGGTTGTTCCTTCCTGCAGGCGCCCTACTTTGTCGCGGATTTCTCCTGCTGACTCCTGTGTTCGAATCGCCAAAGAACGAACCTCATCGGCAACCACCGCAAAACCTCGCCCTGACTCTCCGGCTCTGGCCGCCTCAATCGCAGCATTCAATGCCAATAAATTGGTTTGTTCCGAGATAGACGTAATCACATCCAGTATGGAGCTGATCTCACGGGACTCTTCATTGAGTCGCGTAATTAAATCTGCGGACTGAAGAATACTCTCAGCCAATTTATTAACCGTGTCAATGACATCATCTACGTTCTGTTTTCCTACTAGGGATTTCTCGAGTGAATCATGTGCCGAATCCGCAGCGGACGCCGTACTTCTCGCAATCTCAGCTACTGTGGAGGTCATCTCATTCATGGCTGTCGCCACTTGTTCCATTTGTGCTTGTTGTATTTCAATACCATCCCTGTTTTTCATTGCGCTCTCGTGAAGGTTTTGCGCCGAGTTATACACTAAATCGCTATTTTCACTGACCAGCCCAATATGTTTTGTCAGTATCCCGACAAAACCCTCCAAGGTATTGCTTAACTCATGGATTTCCCTAATACCGTAGTCATTAATGGCTACGGTTAAATCTCCGGAAGCCGCAATGTCAAGCTCCGAAACAATATCTGCCGTTGGCTTAAACAATGTTTTCTGTAAAAGGAAATAGGAAAGACAAAGAAAAACTAAAGCTAATACCACAAAAACACTGAGAGTTAAATTCCGGGTTAATGCCATCTCCCCAATTAACACTTTATTATTGAACGCTGCCATCACCAACAATTGATTTACGCCTAATACGTTCTCTAAGAAATAGCCTGCCTTAACAAAGTCATCAGAATCTTCCGGCCAAGTCTCTGATTGAAAACGTACGTTGCCATCCATATTTTGAATTTGAATGGCGCTCTCTAAGGGCCCCTCCACCGCGACTAAGTTATAAATAGGATCAACAATAATTTCCGCATACCCCTTTAGTCGGAGCCCACCTAAGGGTACGATCAAAGAGTAATGCGTGGCACCATTCCTCGTCCAAAGCAAATCCTCGAAAGTTAATTGATCACTGCCCTTTTTCGCTTCCAGTAACTTTTTCAAATCATCATTAAGTGGTCCATCCAGATCTTCGCGCCCCTCAGAGCTATTGAGGATTAATATAAATTTCTTGCTAAATAGTTTCAACTTTTCAATTTTAATCAAACCTGTGGTCTGAAAAATTTGATTAAAGGGGCTATCAATTTTATCCAACAATCCCGCTGAATTTTCACCTGTCTTCAAATGTTTCTTAAACATTTTCCGAAGTGCCCTATCCGATTGAATATCGGATCCAAGCTCAGCAACAACTGACTTTAGTTTTTCAAAAGAGGTTCCAACGGTGACTTCGATAAAATTAGTGGAAACCCGTTCATTGGCAGATAAGGCTTGTTTCTTGTATACAGTTGAACCGAAAATTGCTGCAATGATCACAGCAAAAGCAAAGGCGACAATGATCCCTAGAACCATAACCTTCGCTGATATTGTAGAAATTTTAGGCATCGTCTATTCCACTACTACATGAAGAGAATTGACGCGTGAGGCACTGATATGTAATGCTTTCCCTGTTACCAGCGACTAACTAGAGTAGCTATAAATTCACAAAAAACGTTATTTAATCGTGGTATTTGAATAAAAGTATAGGTTGCATTATCGTGATTGGAAAGTGCTTGCCAGTGGAGGTGAATTTAACCTAGATTCACCTAGATTAGGCCGTAATAGTAGCTGTTCTGGGCTAAACGAAAAACCGATTAGCCTAGGATAATGGGGGGTTATTATTAAAAAAAGTCATCGATACTGAAACTCTATCGGTGTTAAATACACTCCGGATCTCCGCCCGTGAGTACGGGTAATATGCACTTTAAGTACGTCGTGCTTTTAGTACCGTCAGTTCGCGTAACCGTATACGAGTTCAGCCCTATGTCCGGTGCATGTGACTCATTTGTCTTTAACCTACCCGTGATACCCCGTATTTTATAATCGAAGAGATGGGTTCTGATCCCTCTCGCACTTCTAGATAAAACAAGTCCGTCATTGCTGCCCCATAGACGTAAAAAGTAGTATATCCATCGGTTTTTTGTTTTATTGAAATTAGAGTACGGTGCAGCACCGCCTATAAAATAATATTCCACTCCAGGGGCGCGGTCTTTTCGATTCAAGCGCCTAATATTACTGCTAGCAATATCACATATCGGTGCCTGCCCAACACTACAATCCAAGCCCAATTGCACTGCAAAATAAACCAAGATCCCGATGGGAAGGCCCTTGTGTGGGCTTCCTAAGGTAAAGATTTTCTCAACATTTTCTGCATAGGGCTGAAAATGTGCCTCATTCTCCAAGTAATAGCGACTCACTAACCCCCCTAGACTGGCGGCAATTATTGTTACCTTCCCCTCCGCATCGTAGCCACTGACCTCGGCAATTTGCTGGGCTAGGCATGCGCTATTCTCAACCATAGGTGAGGTGCCCACGACACCTGTAGTGTAATGAGCAAACCAGACATCAAACCCTAATTCATTAAGCCATATGGGCATCCCCTGGGCATCGGCATCAACCATGAACGGTTGTACTTGTGCGATATTAATTATCTTTCCATCATCATCTAGCTGAAGTTGCTGTATCCCCATTTCGCAAGTAAACCCTTTCCCGTCCTCACTTTCCCCACCTAGCTGAATAGAATCACCAAAGCCTCTAAAACCATGAACAAAGACCACAACTTGATTCCCGTTGATAGGTGAACCTAGGGCACTATCAGTGGTGGCAGTACTTGCACTGTGATTGCTATCAGTTGTGGAATAGGACGTCGTCGCGCAAAAGCTCGCACAAAGAAAAAAGAGACTGATCAAGAAGAACATATTATTCATAATTATTATTGACGCGTCGAGCCTAGCAAGACGTGTTTTTTAGAGATATTATCTAGGAGCAATACTAGCATTTAAGCTAAACTTCAAATACTGTTCATTCATACAACTGAAAATTGAAAACTAAAAAAGACCGCATGCTTCGGTCTTTTTTAGTTTTCAATCCTCTCTGTCTGCAATTCAGTCCTAGCCCATCGCCTTATAAACCAAGCGTTTAAACTCATGACTAAAGGGATGCCAAAATCCATAAGCTCTTTGGGTAAAAATCAAAGCGGCTACATTAGCCTTGGGCGCAATCCACGAATGAGTACCAGCCATGCCACCCCAATGATGCTCGCCAATGGCACTATCAGGTTCGCCATCAGCTGGTGCATTCTTAATGGCAAAACCTAGGCCAAAAACCGTGTTGTTCATTTTCCAAAGAGGAAGTTTTACTTCTACTCCTTCTGACAGTTGATTAGTGCGCATCAGTTCCACAGACTCTTTCGCAATAATACGTTTCCCATTCCACTCGCCGCCATTAATAATCATTTGTATGAAGCTGGTGTAGTCCCCTATAGTCGTCACCAATCCGCCGCCCCCAGAATGAAATGTTTTGGGTTCCCGGATGTCGCCTATCATGATATCTGGACAAGGTTTTAACCCCGGAGCCATCGGGTCCTCCATATTAACCGGCGAATAATGAGTAGTAATCCGGTGATGGTTTTCCTTCTGTACAGAAAAATCAGTATCTACCATCTCTAATGGTTCAAATATTCGTTCCTTTAGAAAATCTATAAAACTCTTGCCAGACCAGATTTCCACCAGCCGAGCTAATACATCAATTGCAACACTGTACTGCCACTGTTTACCGGGTTGATAAATCAATGGCAACTCAGCCAGCTTATCGATCATCCCTGTTAGATCGGATTCGCTGCCCATCACACGTTGCTTTACATAGGCCTTATCTGCTGGGTTGTTCATAAACAGACCGTAAGCAAAACCCGCTGAGTGGGTAAATAAATTGCGAATCGTGGCGGGGGTTTTCAGCTCCTCTGTGTCACTCAGTTCCTTAGCGCCTTTACGAAGTACCTTGAGGTCCTTGAACTGAGGAATATATTGCTCTACAAGATCATCTAATTGAAAAGCACCGTCATCATAAAGAATCATCGCCGCTGCCGAGGTAACAATTTTAGTATTGGAATACGCTCGAAATATAGCATCGTCAATCATAGGCTTTTTAGATTCTATATCCATATAACCCCAAGTTTTAAAATCAACGATATCGGTCCCTTCCATAATAACTGCGGAAAATCCGCTGACCAAATTGTTATCCACGTATTTCTGCATCGCTGCGTGAATTTCGCTAAAATCGTAATCGGATGATTTCACTTTTAGTGTCTTGATAATCACTTCCTCCATGCAAGTTAGGCTATTCAATACGCCACTCTACCACAGAAACTACAGTTTAAAAGAGGACGATCACTGCCACAGTATGGCTAGGCTGTAAGGCTGTAAAGTGATTCAACAGAGTCCATCGCACTCAAAATTTATGCGCATTTTGCTGTGCATAAGCACCACCGATACCGCATCACTCATAGAGCTCTGTGTTACAGTGAAACGTATCGAGACAATATCAGCCACACCAAAGTCAAGCAGGGAGACATTTAATGTCAAAGATAGCCATAATTGGCGATGTCCATTCCTTTTGGAATGATTTTGATATCCAGTATTTTAATAATTCCGATTATGATTACCTGCTGTTCACTGGAGATTTGCCTCGTTTTTTCGGCGGCGTTTCCGATGCAAAAAAATTAGCCGCTTTGTCTAAACCTGCTTTTGTGATTCCGGGTAATCATGATGGCAGTAACGTTAAACAGTTTGTGGCTGAATTAAGGAATAAAACATTTTTGAGTCAGATATTCAGTCGGGGCCAAGGGGCGATGATGCAATCCTTTAATGATGCCTTAGGTAAGGTGACCCTCACAGGATTCAGCGCACATCCCCTTCCTCTTTTTGATCCCGACGTAGGTCTTATCGCTGCGAGGCCGCACTCTATGGGGGGGAATCGCCTGTACTTTCAACCTTATCTCAAACGACAGTTTCAAGTGTCCTCTATTGATGAGTCCACCAAGCGGCTCAAGCAACTGGTAGATCAATCTCCACGACATATTATCTTTTTGGCACATAACGGGCCTAGAGGTTTGGGAAATAACGCTACTGATATTTGGGGATGTGATTTTAATCCGAGCTACGGCGATTTTGGTGATGAAGATTTACAAGCTGCAGTGGAATATGCTGAACAACAAGGCAAACGAGTATTAGCGGTTATTGCAGGCCATATGCATCAACGAGTTAAAAAAACCAGACTGCGACGACAGTGGTTTGTTTTGGAAAACGACACGGCCTATATCAATGCCGCTCATGTACCCCGAATTTTCAACAAAGAAGACAAAAAGTGGCACCACCATATCTCCCTTCAATGGGAAAACGAAATATTGAGTGTCTCAGAAATTTTGCTGACACCGCAAGGTGATGTACAAACACAGGCAGCAGAATTGGCCACTAGCTGAATACGCAGCGACTAGTCCTGAATTAACTGCACCCGTCCTATTCCAAACATCAGCCTAATTATCCCTTTTTTTGATCGAGAAGTGACTTAAGTTTGGAATTAGATTAGACTGACTTACTCTAACGTGGCAATCGATTACCACTCTGCCCATTATAATAATAATCAGTATGTTAGGTGTAGTCATGTATCATCGGTCTATCGTCTCCCCCTTATTCTCATCGTTATCGTTATTGTCTTTCTCTATCATTAACCTGACGGGTTGTGGCGGTGGAGACCTGCAGTCCAACCCCCATACCGAAACCAATCAGTTAGCTGAATCCTCTGCTCCTCCCCGCTCCCTTGATATTCAGCAAGCTTCTACTGAAGATACTGGCACTGACGATACTGAAACCCAAAATCAAGTGATTGTATTTGTTCACGGTAACGCAGGCGGCTTACCCATCAGCGATATTTCTAGTTTCGGATCTAGCCTCGGTTCCCTAGGTAACAAGGATGAAAAAGATAACGAGGATGAAAATGAATTTTTCGGTTTCTGGTGTGATGAAGGCATTACCCCTCTGGCTACAACAGATGTTGGCTTGAGTGGCAGTTGGCTCGGCAGTTGGTTGATGGATGAGGGTTATGATGTGTGGGTGGCGCATTACACTAGCAACTCTGAAACCACCGACTCCATAGTGAATAACGCGGCTTGTATCGGCCAACAGATTAGCGACGTAGCAAAATACGATGCTGACGGNCAGGTAACNGTAATCGCGGCNAGTCTAGGTGGCTTNGTCAGTCGCTACTACTTAGAGGGCGAAGCGGCGCAATATCCCTATCAAAACGATGTAGAGCGCTTATTCACCCTGGGCACACCAAACAAGGGCATGCCTGTTGATTTGTTGGTGTCGCTAGGACTGATAGAGTGTGATACAAATCCTGCTTTTTGTGAGATAAGAAGAAGCCATATTAAAAAGTTTAATCAATCACATGAAAGAGCGCCGGGTGTGATCTACAATTTTATTGGCGGAGCAGCGGCTTTAGAAAATGTGGAAGGAGTTTTCTCCGCTATCTCAGCTGCTTTGTCAGTGCTAGGGACCAATGATGGACTGGCCCTAACTAACAGCGCTTTAGGTCGTCGTGGCAATATATTTGATTATGAAATTCAAGGACCATTAGGGCGATTTAAAACAGATGAAACCCACGGACCGGGTATCGGACTTAATTCTTATTTTACCCCAAGGACGGATTCAGAAGGTAACCAGATTGCGGAATACAGTACAGCCTACGAGGGATGTATAANGCCTCAATTAGCGGGAGAATTTGTCTATTGTGAGTAACCATTCAATCTAAAATAATAATAATCAACCCCTTTGAGAACTATACCTAATGTGACACTTACCACTATAGGCGCAGCAAACTGTGGGTAGAACCCACTCAAATCATCTCCACCCTCGGCCAATGCATTAAACACCGTACCACCCAACCAGGCGTAAATAATAGTCTGTGGCAAACCACCGATAAAAGTCCCCAAGGCATAATCACGATAGCTCAGATTCATAACACTTAAAAACCAATTCATCGGCGGAAACGCGAAAAATAGTAATCGTAAATAAACAACTGTAATCAACCCCCGATTCCCAAATCGTTTTTCGAGCCGACTAATCGAGCGTCCAAAAAATTGAAAAATAAAATCTCTTCCCAGTTTTTTCCCGATAAAATAAATGCAGGTGGTGGCCACATTCAATAACAGTAGTCCCAGCAACATCGCTCCGGTAATCCCATAAATTGCAGAAGCTACCGCGATCACAATTGCGGTAGGCACATTTACAATAATCGCGCAAAGCCCCCCTATTAGAAATAGCACTATTCCTATACCACCATATTCATTGGATGCTACTCTGATCTGNACAACCNCNTCACCGACGCTTGCCAAGCTGGACATCTGCCCCAAGTTCAGCACCTGATAAACCANACCTGTGANGGCAATGATCAACACCAGCAATACAAACTTAAATATTNCAATCTTGCGCTGATGAGTTGANGNTTGTGCTTTATTCACTNCATGGACACTCTTGCTTTTCTCTTTTTAATTTTNAACTTGAATCGAACCGGGCAGTTGATAGTCCCCACTATTCACCTCCCCATGAGCTTGAATCGCGCGNGCTATCAATTGCTCATCTANCCGATTTAAAACNTACTCTTTGGTACTGGCTAACTCCGATCCCTGTTGTGAGTCTTTCAGTAGAGTTAACTTCATCCGCTCCTCAGCATCTTCATTTACGGTGGGCAAATCCAATTGTTTCAGCAGTAGAGAAGTCACTGCTAAGGGCCGCTCTTGAAGCTCTTCATAACGTAAAAGGGCACTAAAAAAAGNCTTNNTTTTNGCGACATCACTCAAAGGAGCATCGTTATNCTGAAGACGTAGCACCTTGTCGAGCNCTGANNGCCANGCCAAGNCAAANACACCNGCCCCAGCGCCTACGCCCACCTTAGCAAATTTAAGTTGAGTAGAAAGCGGCGCCATCACCCCTATCACAGACCGCAAGAAAGGGAGCAGATTGAGAATACCCACAGGAATAATATTTAACAATGGAAGATATTTCGAATTCAGTAAAGAAGCCAATCTCATCAGCGGATGACCGCTCAATACGGAACAAAAGGAATTGACTGTGGCAATCGCGTCACGATATAAAAAAATATGTCGAGCATCAGGAAAGGCACATTGAATCAATTCTGCCCCCTCGATACACTGACTACGCAATTTAAAAACCACTTCCTGCTCTGGATGTCGTATCCGAATATGAGCTAATAACAGCACAGTCAAATCATAGGTAATACTGGCCAGCTCTGTTTCAATCTTGGAGGCCCCGGCTCGAGTACGGTATTGTCGTAACAAGAAAGGGATCTGTGTGAAGTAATCCGACTCTGAAATCGCCACAATATCGGCGCAATCCCCCATTAGATTACACAATAAAGTCGAGCCGCAGCGACCAGTGCTATACAAAAATAGCGGTTTTATCACTTCTTCAAACCGTTCAAGTTGAGCCACTTGGTGCAGCTCCTCAAAGGANACNCGAANNATNTTTTTNCCATNCAANCGCTGNCNTTCGTAAANAAANGGCTTGCANGTGAGAAGNTCGATCTCCTCTTTTGTCTCNATAAACAGGACCTCTCGGCGCGGTAGATCGATACAGTAGGGACTCACCCTAGCAAGATGCTCCTGCAAGTAATCTTCCAGGTTTACCGCTCCCGTGGCACTGAGCTTAAAATCAGAAGGAGCGACTATACTTGCAATCGGTAGTTTCTTTAGCGACTGGATAAGAAACTCTTGCGCCATCTCTTTAGTACCTCCTTCGAATCATTCGCAAATCCCATACCAAACCTAAAGCTTGATAAATCTTATCTCTAATTAGAGGGGGCATTTAGCCAATGCAAATATTTGCATTCAANCCCTATATTCTAGATCCTACAATAGTTAAATTTTCGAATTTAACGGGAAATAAAGGGTTATACCCTACCCAAAAGATAGAATTGATTGTGCTTCATTTTATCTAAGTATATAGTTAGCTTTAGTATCTTTTTTTATAGCATTATAANAATAATTACATNAAAGATAATTAACTACCCCCATAAGTGCCAGTACATCTACTACGGATTAGCCGACTCGGCGAATACAGAAAATCCCGAAAGAGGGCCGGCTCTTTGTAATTCATTGTCTTTGAGCAATCTTCGTAACTTAAAATTCTATTTTTAACGGTTGAAAAGCTATGGCCAAAGTCGTTTTTTTTAATCTACCCGGTGCAAGTGGACACGTCAATCCAGCCATCGGCATAGTAGAAGCTCTCATCGCAAAAGGGGAAGAAGTTATCTTTTATGCGGGCGATGAATTTCGTGAACGATTTACNGAAATGGGNGCGGAATTNCGCTCCTACAGAACGTGGACTGAACATGAAATCACGGACGAGATTACACATGATCTTTTACCTATCGTGCTTGCCCAATTTCACATGATGATAGACATCATCGACCCTTTACTAAAACTAACACAAGAAGATGCACCGGATTACATAATGTATGACTCNGTGTGTATATGGGGAAAGCTNATTTCGCAATCTCTGGGTGTNCCTGGCATTTCATGTATCACGATGGTGGTGAGTCANCCCTTAATTCTGGTCACCGACTGGCGTATCAGCGCAAGAGTTATCAAAGCAGTGATCATGGGAATGCCTTATTCCGCTTGGGCTAGACGAGTGTTAAAAAGTACAGTTGAATCTCTTGGGTTGAAGTTTCCCGGTGCGTTTCATTATATTTTTGATTTTTTTGCCTCTATTGGAGATCTTAATATTGTCTACAATGCGAAGCAGTTTCAGCCCTACGCCAATAATCTAGCGGGTAATTTTAAATATATCGGCACCAGTTTTCGTGAAGATCGTGATCCCAGNGATTTTGATTTTACCGCTTACAAANATAACAAGTTNATTTANATTTCNATGGGNACGGTCAACTTTGGCACTGAANATTTTTATCGNCTCTGTTTCGAAGCTTTTGGTGATNAGGATNTAGATGTTATTTTATCTGTGGGCACAACCACGGATATAGNTACGTTAGGCGAACCACCCAGNAACTTTACGGTACGTAATTCCGTCCCTCAATTGGAAGTACTAAAACACGCNGACCTTTTTATCAGTCACGGCGGTATGAANAGTATTAATGAGTCGCTGTTTTATGGNGTACCNATGGTTATCGTNCCNCAGCAGTTTGAGCANAATTACAATGCAAGACGNATGAANAAAATGGGGGTATCCGTTTTAATTAACACCAGAGAGATGACCCTGGAGAAACTAAAGGAGNCCACTAACCGTGTTCTCGATGGACCAGAATATTATCAAAAAGCGCATGAGGCTGGCAATGTACTGAAAGCGTCAGGTGGTATAGAAGCGGCTATTGAGGCGATACTGGATCTAAAAACAAAAAAAGGAATTCAGTCACAATGGGANTCTGATGAGTTTGATTCGGATGATATTAAAGAAAAGCAATTGGAGGAGGCACAATAATATTGAGCAGTTAACCATATTGAGCAATTAACCATATTGAGCAATTAACCATGTCAATAATTAACAATAATCAAAATTTTCTAGAAAAAAATTGTCTACAATAAAAATTGTCTAAAAATTGGTGGGCTCTTCTCGAACTTAGATCCAGGAACTAGGTTAGAGGTTCTCCTAACCCACCAATCTTTAAACCTGAGACATTCAATTCTATACCTCCGTAGAGTAACAACATTAATTTGAACTGACATACTAAAATCTCAATTCACTTTTTTGTTAGGCAACTTCGACCTTTCACTATCAACATTTATTAATTGGTTTTAACCCTCTAAGCCAAGCTATCAATATTGATTCGACCTCGAAAAANTNGCNNCGCCCCTGCTTCTCAATCTTACNACTGNTCACCNATTCTGTTTATGGCTATTCCTGTAAAAANAATAAAAATACCACCTACAGATAAGGCACCGGCAATAAGACACCCGATATAAACGATTTCAGACATAATTCATCCTCCTGTCATTGAGAACTAGAAGGGCTAAACTAAGGACTTCTAGTGCAGCCCTACCCAGGTAGTCTAATGCGAGAACGGCGCAAATGCACGACAGTTAGGGGATATTTTACTCAAGAAATTTAGTTTACAGAGTCTTATATCTTTTCGATCTTTCTATACTTTTTCAATAGAACTAAAGAGGTGAAATTGCTCACTATATATAAACAATTTTTTGCATCATTGGATTTATTTTACAATATTAATCTCGGAGAGTTCTTATACACTGCCAGTGAGATGTGATTAATTATCTAGGTAGTACCACATTGTCATCTCCAAGCGCATTTATCAGCATACTGATAACACCTTGCCCTACCACTGTAGTCTTAAGGCATTTGCAAATATGAGCGCCACTCTTCCTGCCGGCATAAAGATCAACAATGGCGGCGTCTTGCTTTGAGGACGCCCCTAAATCCGGCAGAGTCATCACTTGGGGCGTCAGTAAGGAATCAGTATTATTTGCAAGTATCAGCGCTACTTGACCGCTATTGAGTTTTACCAAAGAACCTACCTCATACATACCAATGGTGTTAACAAAACTATCCACCAATTCATGACTGAAATAATCCCCTTTTAGTAATGCGATTATGCATACAGCTCTTGAAGTACTCGATCTAGCCCCACTCAGCCTATTTTCTAATAACCATCGATAGTAGAGACTAATTGTGGCGACGTCTGTTGTCACTTCTCCTTCAAATGGTAGCGGTTTAGACATCCGTTGATGACCGTTAGATAAATTTGATTTCAATATATCTAGCTTCAATATATCTAGCTTCAATGCAGCCTGCGCCATGATTAGATTGATTTCCCTAACATCCACATTGCCTAATTGACGGAGCAGGTACAAAGTATACTTAAGCGCAGTATTAGCTTTAACTTCGTCGTCGCCCACTTTCTGTAACAATGCCGTCATTAAAACAGCCAACGCGATGGAGTGCAGCTTTGTTTCAGATAATCGCAATAATACTCCCAATCTAAGTGAGAGCGCCAAAGTAGTTAGCGCTTGTGTGACAAATCTCGAATATTCGTGATCGTCATTTGCTTGTACACTCACCGCTAAAGGTAATGCATGTGGGTTTCGTAAAACACTACTCACTAACGCTTTCAAGAGTTCTGACAGCACCTCGATCGACACTTTATGTCCATCAAGGAGTGCTCCGTATAATCCTTCCAATGGTCGCTTTAATTGTTCGGTCAATGATAATGCAGTCTTTAACTCAGCCACTAAAGTCGTTTCATCTTTTCGACGACCACATTGCACTAGTTTTAATAGCGGATGATTTAGTTTTTCTTCCCGAGTAAAGTCATGGGGAACCTCGGTTATTTCAATATGCTCAAACAATGAAGAACGATAAGTAATATCCGAAGAAGATGTTTGCTCTAAAAGCTGAGTCATTTTTAAATCGCTTTATCTGTGAAAATAGGATCTTAATATTAAAGACAATGCAATCCACAAGCCAAAGTACGCTCGCATAGGCAGTCATTAATTAAATAAACATAATTTCAATAAGATACATACACTATATTTTATATGCGATTTCTATCATCCATGACCCGAGACTTGTTTCACCATACGCTGAACATAAGTCTTTGATATAAACTCACGGTTTTCTCTGAGCCATCGTCAATAAAACATTTTACGACAAAATTCAGACATCGTTGTTGAGGAAGGGATTGGAAACATTCGGAAAATAGAAACAACATGAGCACACTATCGAGGATAGGTCGTCACATGCTGTTTCGGTAAAGATTTGTTGGTGAATACTAGTTGTAGGAGTTTATCCTTTGCTAACAGAGCCCGGTGCATTGGCCTCAACTAGCGCCGTCGAATTGGCAGACCAATTGAACCCTTCACGTATGCGCTCAAAACGACGTTCAACGGCTTTAACCATTCTTGGATCCGTAAAAAGGTAGAACTGGTTATTCATAATGCCTTCGAGCACAAGCTTCCCCACAATATCAGGATTCAATCCTAGCTCCAGAAATTGCTCCATATCAGCACCTGGTATCGCAGGTTTGTCGCCAGAACTNCCGAATTCCGCTGGGCGGTGCTTNCCTGCATCAATGATATTAGTCGCCACTGCACCGGGGCACAAAACTGACACACCGATGTCTGTGCCTTTTAATTCACTTTTGAGNACTTCGCTCATCACGACTACAGCAAACTTACTGGCATTGTAAGGTGCCCAGCCAGCGCCCGCGTTAACCATGCCCGCCATAGACGAAGTAGTCATGATATGCCCCTCTTCGCCGTGCGCTTTGATTTTGGGCAAGAACGCGGAAATCCCATACTGAACGCCCAGCTGATTCACCCCAATGACCCAATCCCAATCTTGCTGAGAAAGTTCTTCGTAGGTGCCGCCCACATTTATACCCGCGTTGTTGCAGAGCACATGCACTTTACCAAAGCGCTCAATAGTGGTCTCAGCTGCGGCAAACACCTGGTCGCGCTGNGTAACATCACAAAGGATCGTGCCAACATCAACANTNTTGCCCTTGAATTCTTCTTCAGCATCAGCCAGCCGTTCTTTATCTATATCAGCGAGCATGAGTTTCATCCCAGCATCGCCAAAGGCCCTAGCCATACCTAGCCCCATTCCACTAGCACCACCCGTGATAAACGCGACTTTCCCCTGTACATTTTTCATTTAAATTTCCTTATAGAGTGAACGACAGTCAGGATAAAATTTAATGATCTGCCTTGTCTTTATGAGTTTTTATCAATTAGGATTCTCACATTAACAATCATTTAAGAAAAGGGGTAATTTTAATTTGTATCGCGTCCTGTTAGCTGTAATAGACAACTTGGCTACAAAAATAAACAGAAAAGCCTCAAACTGTATCTAACAAAAAGGGTAAGATCACGTTGATTCTGATACGCCGTATTTAGGCCTTTTGCATGGTTTCACATTATACAGATCTACTGCTCATTAAAAGCAGAACGATCCTCTCAGGAAATCANCACTAATCAGGATGAAATTAGAAGAAACAATAAGATATGCCAACTACATCACTAAGCTGTGATTAGTTTGAGCTAATATTGAAGTACTAAATTGTCAGTTTTGAAGGAAACCAATGATGTCGAATAGAAATAAAATACGAGTGTCAATTCTACTGGCCGCCAGCCTCTGTTCTACCGCTTTATACGCCGACCATTCCTGGGGCAAATACAAATGGAAGCCCGCNAGTATCCCCTTNAATCTAAANCTGGGCGATAATGTAGATTCCAGTTGGGATGGTCACTTACTCACTGCTTCCACAGATTGGTCTGTTTCAACTGTTCTTGGCACCACAGTTGTTACGGGTTCTACAACCCCCACAACCTGTGCTCCCGAAGCCGGCAATATTCAAGTGTGCAATGCGGCCTACGGTGATAATGGCTGGCTGGGAATAGCGCAAATCTATGGACGCGGCACTACGATTACTGCCGGTGTCGCTAAGTTAAACGACACCTATTACGACACCGACTACTACAACACCGCTCCATGGCGACTTATGGTTATGTGCCAGGAGGTGGCTCACGTCTTTGGACTAGCTCATCAAGACGAAACCTTTGATAACGTGAACCTTGGATCTTGCATGGATTACACCAATGATCCAGACGGCACTATTGATGGAGAGTTAAGTAATGAACACCCAAACCAACACGATTTCGACCAGCTTGAAACCATTTATGGATCTACCAAAGGTGGAGGNGANGGTGGTTCTGGTGGTGGGGATTGTAATCCGAAATCTCCCAAGTGCAACCCAGCCTCTGCGGCAGGTGGCCATGCGGAATTTGGACAATTGATGTCTGGACGAGGCGGTCAAGAGGTCTATGAGAATAATTTAGGTAATGGGTATAAAGTCATAACCCACGTTACCTGGACACTCGAACACATAGAAAGCCATGATCATTAAGAACAACTCTTATTTGTCCTCATCTTATTTGAAACATTCATGACCTTCTCGACCTGATTAGGCTTGGTAATCACCAGGCCTAATCAGTATTATCTTAGNCCTCCCTTCTCNAANTCAGTCGACATATNAANTTGTTCTAAGAACTGTNNCATCTAGCGAAAGGGGTAAAAGATGACACAGATGACGACAACNGGTTTCCGNGTATTGTTGCGATAACCATGGGCAAGGTCNNCTTTAAAACGTAAGCTCTGCCCTTTCACAAGAGAATGCCATTTTTCTTCTGAGAGAATNTCTATTTTGCCATCCACCACNGTGATGTATTCAAGNACNCCCGTTTTATGCGGCTCAGANANNCGNTCATAACCCGGCGGAAGAATCATTTCGAAATACTCAAAGGATACTTGAGAATCGTAGGGAAAGAGCTGCGCAATTTGCATTCCTTCTTTGTCTAACTTTCGGCGCAACTTGCTTGCGTCGCGCAATAATGTAACCGCACTTTTCTGTTCATCGGGAAGAGTTTCTAACAGCGAAGAGAGAGAAACATCGAGTCCTGTCGCTATTCTCCATAGGGTGGTGACTGTTGGACTAGATTCACCACGCTCAATCTGCCCCAACATCGCTTTGCTAACACCTGTTTGTTGAGACGTTTTATCCAGACTCCAGCCGAGTAGTTGTCTCTGCTTTCTTAAGCTAGCCGCTATATGTTCTGCCGGATTATCCATAGTTTTACTCTAATTAAATTCATCTGTACGTTATAGCGCACAAGTGATAGGGTTGTCCATTCCGTGCGTTATAGCGCACATACTCATGTGACACTACCCTCGCTGGAGCACATTATGCTGAAATTCTTCTCATTTACCTACATCTCAACGGGGTTCATCACTGTTCTCATCGCATACTCCAGCGCCGCAGCAATCGTTTTTCAGGCTGCCAGCGCTTCAGGCGCAACGCTAGAACAGATGGGTTCCTGGATGTGGGCACTTGGTATGGGTATGGGCGTTACAAGCATTGCACTATCTGTTTGGTATCGAGCTCCAATCCTTATTGCCTGGTCGACTCCGGGGGCGGCACTGTTACTAACTAGCCTTCCAGGGATCCCCCTGGCAGAGGCCATAGGAGCGTTTATCTTCTCCTCCCTCCTACTCGTTCTATGCGGCGTAAGCGGCTGGGTTGAAAAAATAATGCGGCTAGTGCCCCAGCCCTTAGCCTCGGCGATGTTAGCAGGTATATTACTCCATTTTATTTTGAGTCTGTTTCGTACCATGGAAGATGAATTAATAATGGTCACGCTGATGCTAATCAGTTAC
>JAESQG010000293.1 GCA_016765265.1 Pseudomonadales bacterium
GACGGAGGTGTTATGGAAATAAACCAAAGCTTATCCTTAGTGAATAATGCCCACTCGGAATTTATATGAAATTATTAATACGTAACTTAGATCGATTAACTACAGAAGAAGAGCTGAAAGAGTTGTTTAAAGAATTCGGTACAGTCCAATCATGCAGTCTGGTAATGGATCGAGATAGCGGTGCGTCTAAAGGTTTTGGTTTTATTGAGATGCCAAAGCCAGGTGAAGCAAAAGCCGCAATCAAAAATTTAAACAACACAACTATCGGTAGCAATAAAATACGAGTTAAGAAGGCTGAAGATAAAAATGCATGACGATGTTCGGCAGATTCGTCCTTTGGCTTTTGATCTTGTTTATCCTGCCATGGTCTGTTCCGAAAATTACTCTCCACCTGTATTGTATGCTCTTGCTGCCACCCTGCTTAATCGTGGTCGTAAAGACGAAGCTATGTTTCGGTTCTCTACACCGGACAGCTATGTGCAAGAAGTGACGCAAATAAGGCATTAGACTTAAGCGCAAGGCAAGCCGTATCAGTACTAAATCAAAAATACGGGATGCCGATTAATCAACATGCGTTTAAGGATTTCTAAAAACTGAAATTGACGGTAGAGAATGTGGTAAAAGCGGATGCTAAGGTGTATCAGCTTTACCATCCTCGATGGATTTCACTTCATGGCGTGGATACTTTTCTGAAAACAAAAATCGAATTTCAGCCAGAGAGGGAATGAAAAGGGATAGATGAAACAACTAGAATGCAGTACCCAGGGGAGTTTCATAAAGCACTGGAGGAACGAATTAAATAATTTAACAGGTATGCTGATGTTGATGCTGATGTAGGCGCTGAGCGTAGTAAACTATCGAAGAAACATAATGGCAAGTACAAATTAGAAATAAGATAGGCGCTTAAAAACACAAAAATTAAAGAATATGGCCAAGTTCGGTTTACCGACGATTGTGTTTGTAGTCTTTTTTATTCCAAGATCATGCTACAGACCTGCCTCGCGATACTCCCAAGATGAAGGTGGTATACGAAAACACACATTGAAAATTTCAAAGGAATTTCATGAAAAAGATCTGTGTCTATTGCGGTTCAAGTCCAGGGAAAAGCCCTGAGTATATTGACTCAGCTAGGGCTCTAGCAAAAGAATTAGTGACCCGGGATATTACTTTAGTTTACGGTGGTGCCAGCGTTGGAATAATGGGAGAAATCGCAAATGCTGTACTTGCTGGCGGTGGCGAAGTAATAGGAGTAATTCCGCAGTCATTAGTAGATAAGGAAGTTTCGCACACTGGGCTTACGGAATTAAAGGTCGTGAATTCAATGCACGAACGAAAGGCGTTAATGGNTGAATTATCAGATGGATTTATAGCGCTGCCCGGCGGGCTAGGCACTATTGAAGAGCTATTTGAAGTGCTGACTTGGTCTCAACTGGGTTTGCACAAAAAACCATGTGGGCTTCTAAACGTTAAGCAATATTACTCTAGTTTATGTTCATTCCTGGATCACGCTGGTGAGGAACAATTTGTTAAGAAAATACATCGTGAGATGCTACTAGTTGAAAATAGACCATCAAAATTGTTAGATGCGATGGATAGCTATAAATCTCCTGCAGTGGATAAATGGATTGAACGCGATGAAACTTAGCAAGACGAGACAAAGAAAATTATGGCTATTAGTGAATTTGAAAACTTCAAGGTAGTGAAAGCAGCTAAGAAGTTTTGCGTTGATCGGAATAAAAATTATCCACCTGATAAACTTTACATTGATTACCGACTTGAAGGTCAGTCGTTGTTTCTTTTGGAAGTTCGTCCTAAATGGGATGATCCGACGGAGAAAACTGAGCTAATGGTGGCTAAGTTTTGGTATATCAAAAAAGATCATNTTTGGAAATTATACTGGCAGCGCCAAAACCTGAGTTGGCTCTTATATGAAGAAGGTGGAATCAATAGAGATTTGGAGCCCTTATTACAGTTAGTATGGGATGACCCTAATGGTTGTTTTTGGGGTTAATCTCATAACAAGAGGTGCTATCATTTACCACCGGTTTCATTGAATTCCATGAGCCATACACACAACGTACATGCATACAGACGGAGTGATAAGACTATGAGTAATAAATCAGGTAATACAACGGAGGTGAAAATAGCGGATACCTTTATTGANGTGGATACCCCCGATGGCAGCATGGAANGCTTTGCGGCATGGCCAGATGACGGGGGTGCTTACCCACCGGTGATTTTGTATATGGATGCCCCAGGTGTGCGAGGCGAGTTGTATGAGTTTGTTCAGCGTATCGCCAAACAGGGTTACTTTGCTGTGATGCCCAATCTCTATTACCGCTATGGGATAAAGGATCCCGGTGGCAATATGATGGAAATGCTCAAGGTGCACATCAATCCAATGATTATTAGCGATACAGATGCCTTGATAAATTGGCTGGATGCAAATCCTCATGCTACTCAGGGAGGGCCCATTGGCTGTATCGGTTACTGCATGAGTGGCANGTTTGTGTTAGCTGTAACCGGGAGTTCCCCCGAGAGATTTAAGGTGATGGTGTCAATGTACGGCGTTTCCCATGTGACCGATAAACCTGATTCGGCTCATCTCTTAATTTCTGAAATACTGCCGGACTGTTCCTTGCACTTTGGCTTTGCAGAGCATGATCCTTATGTGCCAGAAGAGGAAATCCAATTTCTCAAACAGACCCTTGAGGATAACAAGGTGGATTTCGTCCTAGAAAAGGTGCCTGAAACGGGGCATGGTTTTGCCTTTCCTGAACGCATGGGCTATCACCACGCAGCAGCAGAACGACATTGGGATATAGCCTTTGAGCTATTTGAGCGCAAGTTAAAATAGTTCTCTGATTTGCATGAAGTCGATTTCGAAAAATGGTGGAGATGTATGGGCGTTATTGATCTGAGGAGCGATACAGTCACGAAGCCGTCTTCGGCTATGCGTACCACCATGGCAAATGCTGAGGTCGGCGATGATGTTTATGGAGAAGATCCTACTATTAATCGTTTAGAGTCTCTTGCTGCAGAAATGTTAGGTAAGGAGGCATCTTTATTTGCACCCAGTGGCACCCAAACCAATCTCTTGGCGCTACTGACTCACTGCGAGAGAGGCGATGAGTACATAGTGGGTCAACAAGCTCACACTTACAAGTTCGAAGGCGGAGGCGCCGCGGTCCTAGGCAGTATCCAGCCACAGCCTCTGGACTTCGAAGAGGATGGTACATTACTTCTCGATAAGGTTGCTCAAGTGATCAAACCTGACGACTTCCACTTTGCCAACACTCGTCTACTCTGTCTTGAAAACACGCAAGCAGGTAAGGCATTGCCTATGGAGTATCTTCAAAACAGCGCTGAGTTTGCTCGCGATCATCAGATAAAACTACATTTGGATGGCGCTCGCATATTCAATGCTGCCGTAGAACGGAACGTGTCAGTTGAAGCAATCGCCAAAAATTTTGACTCTGTCTCCATCTGTTTATCAAAAGGTCTCGGAGCGCCCGTTGGCTCACTGCTATGTGGCAGCAAAGATCAGATTAGTAAAGCAAGAAGATGGCGTAAGATGCTGGGTGGTGGGATGCGGCAAGCAGGCATACTGGCTGCCGGTTGCATCTACGCTCTTGAAAATAATATCGATAGACTCGCTGAAGACCACGATAAAGCAGCTCGCTTGGCCAGCGGTTTAAACGGGATACAGCAAACGAATATGGTGTTCCTTCGCGTGGGTAAGGTGGGTGAAGAACTGCTTCCCGCCTTTCTCAAGGATCGTGGCATTCTGATTTCAGCTGGAGAAACCATTCGTTTTGTCACGCACATGGATATAAGGGAAAGAGATATAGATACTGTCATTGTAACGATCGAGGAGTTCTTTTCGAAGATGCAGTCATGAACAGATACAGTCATGGACAGATACAGTCATGACAGGTGCAGGCATGGGGTGGAAAGCGTTATAGTTGGGTTACTTGGGGAATATTCAAGTTCGTAATTTAATAAAGAGTGCCGATAAAGTATGGAAGAAATAGTTTTTGGCGTTCTCAAAGGATTATTAAATCTGGCAAGCATAGTTATTCGCTTTCTCGTTTGGCTCATAGTAGATTTATGGATTCTTGTTATCGGGTGGTATGTTGGCTGGCCAATCCTTAGGTTTTTTACACTTAATATCTACCCTACTGAAAGTATCAACGATCATGAGCGAGCGAGTGATATTACGGGTGTCATAGTAGTGGAACGCTAATAGCAAGGTTGATAATTTACACGGGATCTTAGGTTGAAGGTGAGATATAACTAGAGCAGGCAAAGAATATTTTTCTTCGCTAGATACCAATACCAATACCAATACCAATACCAATAGACGATAAGGAATAAAGAGGAACAGTGATTTCAATTAGGAAAGCCGAAAGGTTTGATGCTGAGCAAATATTTGAAATCAGAAGTAGGGCTATTTTTGAGAAATGTTCGCGCCATTACTCACCTGACGTTCTAGATGTTTGGGCCGGCGGATCTCTAAGTAATGAGTTTATAGATCTTGTGGAGACAGGGTTTTTTGTAGCGATTAAAAATAACAACGTCATTGCAAGCGGTATGATTGATATGGAGAGTGGTGCGATAGATGGTATTTTTGTTGATCCAGAATTTATGGGATGCGGCGCTGCGAAATTGATGATGAAGCACCTTGAAAGCATAGCGGTTACAACTGGAATAAATCAACTGAAGTTGGATTCGACCTTGAATGCAGTGGAGTTCTACAGGTCGTGTGGATTTGAGGGGGATAGGGTATCGACGTATCGGTCTCCTCGTGGTATTGAGCTAGAATGTGTTCCAATGGTAAAGATTTTATGAATGCTTAACAAAACCGTGTAGAAGAAAAATAAAGGGCCAAAAGATAATATTACCGACAGAGCATATTATGTTTTGAGCTTGTTCTTCTTGATCTGGTCATTACAGTACCGACAGATAGACTTCGCGGCGCTGAATTCGTTAATCGGTTGAAAGGCGTCTCACCTGTCAGAAAAATGCTACGTATAATGTTTACTAATGAAAATGGAGAAGATGATTCCATTGCTATTAATGTTAAAGATAGGGAGCATTGGATGCAGGTAATATTGGATAATTGTGATAAAGCAGAATAAAAAAACAATCCAATGGAAAGCCAATTTGACATTGTAGTCAACATAATAATAGGCTTCAGTTAGATCGTTTAGATCCGGTAAAGNTTGAAATATTAAAACTTGAGAATAGCGTTGAGAGTGCGGATGCCAAGCAGTAAACTTATACGCTGTATTGAAAACTTCTAGCTGATGTAATACACTGTAGTACATTGTATTTTTTAAGAGATGTCCAGTATGAGTGTAACTAGCATCCGTCTTCAGCCAGAGCTCGAGCTTCCTTTAAACGAGCTTTCTGGCAAGCTAGATCGAAGCAAGAATTATATTATAAATCAAGCAATTAAAGAGTATTTGGAACGTCAGTCCATAGAGGAAGAGCGCTGGCAAGATACTTTGCTTGCTCTTGATTCAGTGAAATCGGGCCGAGGTGTCGATGAGTCTGAAGTTACTGAATGGCTTAATGGCTGGGGGACGGAGCAAGAAAAGGGCGCACCTAAAGTATGATAATTAGGTATACCCCCGAAGCGATAGAAGGCCTTGTAAGACTAAGAGAATTTATAGAAAAGAAAAATCCACAGGCNGCTGCAAGAGTTGCCTACTCGCTAACAACTGGTATTGGTAAATTAAAAGATTTCCCCTTCATTGGTGTTGAAGTTTCTAAAGCACCGAATCCCAAAATAGTCCGTGATCTTGTAATAGAAAATTATTTAGTGCGTTATTTGGTGATTGATGACGCGATACACATTTTAAGGTTGTGGCACCAGAAAGAAAACAGAGTTGATGTGTAGACAGGCGATACGCCCTAAGAGACAGCGTCTTTCAACGACACGCAATTTTCAGGGAATGCTCGAATTAGCTTTTTATCTACGGTAACTAACTGTTTATCAAGAGCGCGCGCAAGAGCGACGAACTCGCAATCATAGGCGGAGCAAGAGCTAGCATTTATTAAAGTGAGTGCTGACGTGGACGTGACTTCATATTCGCCGTCTTTTAGAAGGTCTTCAGCTTGATTTTGTATTTCTAAAGCAGTATCGAAATCGATTACTTTTTTGCGTAGATAAAGAGTAAGAATGTTGCGTAACTCGCCGCGCCACAATATAGGTGCTGCCCAATGCGGGTCTCTTTTTAAAAGTGCCTCAGCGTATTTAGTCTGCTCTGTAGGAAGGTATAAATAGGCGATGACGTTTGTATCGACAATCAGCATTAAGGGCGTCCTTTATTCTTGAATTGTTGTATTTCCTTGATGCTGATTTTTTTTGTCTTGACTCTTTTTCTGATGGCTTNCGCGGNAACTATATGTTGTTCNGGGGTTTTTCGAGTCGGCATTAAAGCTTTTTCTAAACAAACAATTAGCTCGCTATTTATGCTCCTATGATGCAGGTTTGCTGTTTCTTTAAGGCGCTTATAAAGATCGTCGGGTATGTTTTTGAGGGTTAAATTAGCCATGGGATATGTACTCTATTTTAAACTCTGTGGTACCATTATGGTTTCAAAATGGTACCGTTGTCAACCGGCTTAAGGAGGCCTCCCTGAAATGTCTGAGCGGTCTGCTCCGGTTTCAAAAAACGATGTTGTGAATGTTTGGAGTATTATCAACAAGATGAATATAAAGAATTAAATATGTAGCTGTAGGGTAAAAGAAATAGAAAATTTGGGTGCTCCCCTTTACCGTTTGATTTGTCATTGCAAAACATGCCAGCAACATTATGATCGTCCTTACAATGATGAATGTGGATATTTACTAAGTGATGTTAAAAGTATTAGGGAAAGTGTGGAACTTAAAAGTTATCAGACTAAGCTTTCCCCGTTGCTTAGAGGGCGATGTAAGAGCTGTAACAAAGCCTCTTATAGTTTAGCTAAGGTATTTGGCGGAACTATGGTGATGGTTCCTAGTGAAATGGTAGCTAGAGATAAATTGCCAGTATGTAGCGCTCACGTGTACTATGACAGGCGCGTTAGTAATAGTAGGCGCGTTAACAATAGTAACGAGCCCGTTAGAAAGTATTCTGGGCATATACTGAGTCAACTTTATATACAATGGGTAATAGTACGGGCGATAATGCGAAGAAAATTTGCAGAACCAAAGGCGTTATGAAGCCGTAAAAGTCAGACTTAATACTATTAAAAATTGAATTCGAACGGAGACCTTTATGCCAGGCCGACGACTACGATCTGAAGAGGAGCACATCGACTCACGTCACAAGGCTAAAAACCCAGATATGGTGAGGCGCAGGGCTGTGCTTCGGGAGACAGTAGATCGATTATCAAATACAGAGCCAACTAATAAGTATCACCTGCTAGCACAGACTAATCTTCAGCGTTGGTCTGACACTCGAGGTTCTACGATAGATTCTCCATGTGTTCAGATCATAAGTGGAGATTGGGGGGACGTCACACATTCCATGACCAAACAGTATGGCAGGTGCTTTGCCGTATTGAACATGGCAAATGCTTTTGTCCCTGGGGGAGCCTATGTGGAAGGGGCGGTTGCCCAAGAAGAAAATATGTTTCGTCGTACTGATTGTCATTTTCGTGTGGGCTCTGAAGAGTACGATGCCAGTCTTGACCAATATGTTCCAGAAATGACTGCACTCTTGTCAGCGGAAAGAGGCAAGGTCTATCTCGATACAGTCCATCCTCGAGTGTGTATTCGAGGCCCAGAAAAGCGGTCTTGTCACGATTTGGGGTATGAATGGTTAGCAGAGGATGAGGTTTTTCCATTCTTTGAACTTAGGGCTTCCGCACAGGATTTACGTGATGGCTCTGATTTCTCAGAATCAAGTACGCGACAACGTATAGCCGCTCAGCTAGATACCCTTATGGATCAAAATAAAAGTTATGTTATCTTTGGAGCTTTTGGTTGCGGAGCATTTCTGAATCCTGCAGACCGCGTAGCGAAACTATATCGGGATGAAATTCACAAAAGACAACGCCATTTTACTGTGATTGCATTTGCTATCTACAATGCTGGATACGGACCTGATAACTTTACACCATTCCAGCAGGTGTTTAGTGAGCAATTAAAATTGGGTTGAATTTTATGAATACCGAATTTGAAGCGAATTATAGGCAGACTAAAGGGCTTATCGAAAGAGTCCTTGTTAAATATAACGAGAGTGGCTGTCAGTGTGCTTATCCACGATATCGGCAAATAGTATCAGTAGACTGTGCTGCCAGAGGTGGCTCATATATGTCGCACGATACGGAGCTATTCATTGATTTATCTAAACCTTACTTTAATGTTCACGTTAGTGAATTAACAGATGAAAATACTAATGAAAGGTGGGTGTGCAAAGTTTGTGAGTCAGTCTATGAATATGGGTGGTCCGATTTCAGCATCTATGTTTCTCGTCAAAAATTATCGCCGGTAGAGTTAAAAGCAAAGGATATAGGCTCACCCTGTATTAAGCCTATGCCATTATATTTAGGGTTAATGGGGCATTCAAGCCCTTCAGATACTTATGTGATTTATGTTACATATCAAGAGTTCAAAAAATATATAGAAGAATAATGATGATATTTAAAGATAACAATAACATCCAGTGTATCGTTACGTGGCAGAGAAAAGATGAGTATTTTCGATAAGTTTAAGAAAAATAAAAAAACTGAAAAGGTTTTCCCTCCGGTTCCCGATTGGAAACCGGACATTCCTCAGCCATTAGAATTAATAATTGAGGAAATTAAATGTTATACAGATAACAAAAATGATATCGCTATTTTTAGAAACGGTACCTGTGTAATTCTTAAGGATAATCTTTCAGATCAGGAAGCGCATCAGTTTGCAAAAGACGCGGTGAGTCAAATATATAACTCCCATCCAGATATGAATCCTTCACCTATGAATGATGGAAATATTCTAGTTCAATACAATCATCCAGCAGTTAATATTGTTCTAGAGAGTCACGCTTCCAAACACTGGGAGCAAATTGATCAGAATCACCAGCGTGCTCTGGCGACGGACGAAGTGTTAATCACCCCGCTTGGGAATAATGTGTTTGATGAGCTCGGAAAAAAAGCGCTGTTTGGCAGGTGTTTTATGTTTATGGATGCTCAGGCTCCAGAGGTAATTAAAATTATTCGCAAAGCCATTTAGCCCGATTGACGATTTTGTTGTGTAACCAAAAACGTAATACTCATAAAGCCAGGATCAAGCCCATATACCCGCAGGTATGGAAAAATTCGTAAATGAATGTTGGGTGCATCACTATTACGACTATGGGAATGTATAACTAAAGACAATGTATAGCTAAAGGCAATGTATAACTAAAATGTCTCTAAGGTGTGCTCAAAGATGAAGCCGGCTCTATCGATGGTTAATCGGTTACGATCACCTTCTGCGTCCATATCTAAATTCTCATAGGCTGCATCGCCTTCCCATATTAGTGTCGGAACCTTTTTGCTACTCACAATCACCTTAGTGCTATAATTCTAGGTTTTGTAGATTTGAAATGATCAAGTGTGGCCTTAGCCGTTTCAAAACGATTTAATAAGGTCAACGTCATCCAAGTGGGCGGCGCAATCTTTATTTCCTTAGATTCAAAGAGTGTCAAAGCCTCTGCTGGATTAATCCATCGGTGTTTGAGTATCTCTTCTCCATCTACTTGAATTACTGCATCGGGATGCGCTTCAGCTGCAAAAAACCAGGTTGTAAATCGAACCGGTGCGGTAGGTGGTGGTGTCCAATGGGAGAACCAAACAAAACCCTCACTATCTAATTTAAGTCCAGCCTCTTCTTCGGTCTCACGGACTGCCGCATTTATCGCGGCAGTATTACGGTCTCCGTCAGCCTCATAATCTTCTTCGTCTATAGCGCCTCCGGGGAAAACCCACATGCCTCCAAAATCAATATTGGTGTTTTTCTGCAACATTAATATTTCTACTTTCCCTTGTTGTTCTCGCAGAAGAACAACAGTGGCCGCCGGTATAGGTGNATTAACCTCGGTGGAGTTGCCATCAGCAATTTTGCTATAGACGTTATTANTGTTAGATTTTTCTTTTGGCATGTTAGTTTCCCTTAGACATCACAATATGTTTGTTGGCTCTCCATTAACTGGGAGGCAGGCATGTTCCCTTGGGAGTGCAGGGAACTAAAGGCCAACAAAAGACGTTCAAGTCCGCTATTCAGCGAACTTGAAGACAGGTAGAACAAACTCGTCATTCAAAGATTTAAAGGTCACTTCAATTGCTTTTTCCAAGGCCATCTCTTCCGGCTTAACCCCAGGCATAACACTNACCATGCGTATACCCTCGGGGAAGTCAACGATAATAGAAATGGATGGAGTGTCAAANGAGGGGTGAAATACCTGATGCGTGACAGTCCAGGAATAGACCGTACCTTTGCCACTGACCGGTGCCCATTCATAATCGAATGATCCACATTTGTAACACATATAGCGNGGNAGATGGCGGTANGTTTCACAACTTGTGCAGCGTTGAAATCTCAGAACCTTATCCTGGCAAGACGACCAGAACTCGGCGTTAATGGGATCTACTGGTTTAGGTGGTGGTAACTCTTTCATAGTCTAATTCCTCAATATTGCTATGCTGCCGTCACCCAGGTCGCCCCAGCCGGTAACTGCACAAATTTCAGCGTCCTTAACTTGACGCTCCCCACATTCTCCCCGAAGTTGCCGGGTTGCTTCTATGACGTGATTTAGCCCCCATACATGAGCCTCGGCCAAAAGTCCTCCGTGAGTATTTAAGGGGTACTTCCCGCCTAATTGTATGTTGCCGTCTTTTACGAAATCATAAATCTCGCCACGCTTAGCAAATCCCATGGCTTCTAGCTGCAGCAATACCACATAAGTGAAGCAATCATAAACTTCAAGGAAGTCTACATCAGTGGGTTTGATGCCTGCCATCCCAAAAGCACGATCTGACGCATAAGACAATCCGATTTTGAAGGGATCTTCACGAGAGGCAATATCGTCTGCAGGATAAGGGTGGCCTTCCGCTGCGCCCATAATATAAACGGGCTTATGCTTCAAGTCCTTTGCTTTCTCTGCTGTGGTGATGACGACAGCACAGGCGCCATCTGTTTCCAAGCAGCAATCATTTAAACGGAAAGGCTCTGAAATCCAGCGACTATTTAGGTAGCCCTCCATATCCAGAGGGCGATCCTTGAAAAAAGCCTTCTCGTTCATGCTGGCATGATATCGACAAGCTAGTGCAATTTCACCCATCGCCTCATCAGGTACGTTATACATTTGTTTATGACGGGTGGCGAGCCAGGCATACATTTGTACCGGTAGCATTACACCGTAAGGGATATAAAAATCCTTCATGGTATTGGCCAATGTTGTCATGCCCATCTTGCGAGCGGGNNGNNGNCCTGGTTTCGGNCGNAGTGCNGAGTAGCCATTCCAACCCAATACCACNACTATNGTTTCAGCAACACCTGCAGGAATAGCCACGGCAGCATTCTGAATCGCAGTAGTTGGGCTTGCGCCGCCCATGTGTACGGTGGCGGCGTAGCGCAAAATAGGAATACCCAAATTGGCGGCTAGCTCTTCCGAGGTGGTGTAAACCGGGGGAGGGCAAAGTCCATCTACATCCTCTGGTTTGAGGCCTGCTTCATAGATAGCGTCTCGCGCTGCTTGCAGCATCATATCTACTGCGGTTCTTTCGGTGCCTTTTACATATTCTGTTTCGGCAACGCCAACAATTGCTGCCTTTTCTGAAAATCCCATAATTAGTTACCTAATGTTAGTTTTTTGGTTTTCATTTTGTTTTTAAACAGTGAGTCTTTAATCTCTTTGTCTTCAATCTTTTCGTCTTTAAACTTTTAATCTTCAAGAAGGGCCGCTAAGTGTTCAGTGGCATTCAAATAGCCATTGACCATGTCCATCAGTTGATTCTTGGCGCTTATCGTATGATTCATACTTCCTACAATTTGTCCTACGGGTGCAAATGCTAGCGCTTTTGCTTGTTCGGGATATCGATGTATTCGCTGTAAAGCACTGCCCGACACCATCATCTGCATAGGTGCTCCAAGAGACTGAGGATTACCTTCTGCATCCCAACCTTCAGACCACGCATTTTTTAGCATGCGCACATGTTTCCCGGTAAAAGACTTGGATCGCACAGTCCCGCTGCTGTCCGCGGCGAACATCAAATCTTTAACAAGCTCTGAAGTTTCAGCCTCTGAAACGGTGAGCCAAATTGATCCACACCAAACGCCCTGTGCACCTAAAGCTAAAGCCGCTGCCATTTGCTCACCTGAGCCTACACCTCCAGCCGCAATAACGGGAATATCACCTGCTACTTTTACTACCTCTGGCCACAACACCACACTGCCGATTTCGCCAGTGTGACCGCCGCCTTCAC
>JAESQG010000294.1 GCA_016765265.1 Pseudomonadales bacterium
TGCCGGCGGCGCCGACTTCCAGACGGTGGCCAGGGAGTCGTCCGCAAAACGGGAAGACAAGGTCTTTCTGGATTCATTAGCAAAAATCTATACCACCGGACAAGATATTAAATGGCAATCACTTTTTGACAAACAGTTCAACCAACGCCTCCATTTACCGTCCTATCCCTTCCAGCGGAAAATCTGCTGGAGCGATGCCATAAAATTACCGGAACACCAACAAGGTTTTTTGCAAGAGGCATCGGATTGGTTATATAAAACTAAGTGGGAAACAATTCAGATTGAACCCAAGACTAGCAATGAAAAAGAACAATGGCTTATCTTCACTGATGAATTAGGGGTAGGGACCGATCTTACCCGTGAGCTACAAGCGCAAGGTCTACAGGTGGTCTCTCACAATATTAAAGATCTCAATGGCAGCAATGACACTCCCGACATCACTCAATATCAACAACTACTCAGCTCCATTGATAACGAAACACCGCTGAATATCATTTACCTTTCTGGCTTAGACCTTAATGAAGCCTCTCCTATCCAAGGAAAAGGTATTACCAAAGAATACAGTCACTTCTGCAAGACAACAGATTTCATCACTGAAAGTATCTTGTATCTAGCCCAGGCAATGCAACAACGAAAAAATTGTTCGCTCTGGTTAATTACAGACAAGGCCATTAGCACGGACAATAAGGAAAGCACGCTTAACTCACCCCAATTTATTATCAGTGGATTCGCTAAAACATTAAAGTTAGAGATGGCGGGAGCGTTTAAATCACACATCGATATTGCTGCAACGGATAATGCTAGCAATCAAGTTCTCTTAAGTATTTTACAAAGCAGCACCACGGAATCGACTATTGCTGTCAGAGACAACACCCCATCAGCGCCGAGGCTGGTGAGGGCCAATAGCTTGGTGGAGGAAGCCACAGAAAAAGATGCCGTAAAGGAATTACTGATTAATCAAAACGCCAGCTATTTAATCATAGGCGGCTTAGGCAGTATTGGCTTTTCCGCCGCAGAGCACCTTATTAAGCTAGGTGCACAAAAACTGGCATTGATGAGCCGAGGCGGTATAAAGTCGGTCCAAAATAATAACATCGCCAGCAAGATAAATGCTCACCTAGCGAATGGTATCGACATACAATGCCCGCAAGTTGATATCACCAATGAAAAGCAAGTATCAGCGCTTTTAGAAAAACTGAACCGCAGTGACAAACCCGTCAAAGGGATAATCCATGCTGCTGGCGCCTTCGATATCACTGCCATAAAAGATCTGACTCCTGCAAGCTGCTACAAAGTGATGGACAGCAAGGTAAAAGGAGCCTGGCTGTTGGATCGTTTAGTGGATCTCCATTGTGACAATCTCGACTTCTTCGTGGGGTTTTCGTCTATTGCATCAGTGTGGGGCTCTGCTGGTAATTTCCATTATGCAGGTGCCAATGCCTATATTGATGGCATGATGCAAAAACGTTACCAACAACAAAAAACGGCCATGAGCATAAACTGGGGGCCCTGGTCAGACACGAATATGTTGACTGACGACTCGTCCTCCATGGCGGCAAAACGTGGCTTAAGTATGCTCACACACAGCCAAGGGTTGAGATTGTTTGAATGGGCCCTGTGTCATCCCAGGATAAATCAATTGGTGATAGCAAAAGTCTCTTGGCCCGAACTCGGACCACTACTCGCGTTAACGGGTGGAGATCATCTGATAAAGGAGCTCGTGGCGAGCAGTTCTATACCATCCACCGTAGAACTTGGACCACGGGCCAATGCTTCAAGCGGCGGCTTACAAGAGTTAGAACCCCTTAGCAAAGCCGATATCGAATTTCAAAATAACTTACCTAATTGGACAAAGCAGGAAAGAGAAAAACAATTATTATCCTATTTAAGACAGCAACTCACCAGAGCCTTACAGATCGACGATAGCGACTTCGACAGTACCAGCCCTCTTATCAATGTAGGCATTGACTCGCTCATCGCTGTAGAATTTAAAAACCGAATTCGGTTACTCACTGATATAGATGTGCCCATGGTAAAGCTACTGGAAGGCGCTAATTTAATGGATATTGCCGAACTCCTTAGCGACCACTATGAATTATCTAACGCTTCCATATCTAATGCTTCTATAGAAAAACTCGTGCCCGACGAAGACCCCAAGCCCAACCTTATTGAGGGGGCTCTATGACTGTGGAGACTGGACAAGCTAAACTCTTTCAATTCTTGGAAGCACAATTTGACCGTGGGTTAGAATTGTGGACCGAGGACGGCTTGCTGNGGTTTAAGGGACCTGAAAATATTTTAACACCCAAATTAATGGCAATGCTAAAGGAAAACAAGCAGGTCATATTGAATTTACTTGAGGGTGACAGGCTTAACACTAGACAAAGCAGTAATGATAATGAGTTGGTGGACAGATTCCCCCTGTCTTATAGCCAAAAAGCGATCTGGATGCTTTATCAGTTTGCACCCAATAATGCGGCCTATAACACTACTTTTGTAGCCAAATTAAAAACCGATGTAGATCTTCAGTGTTTAGAACAAGCCTATCAGTTGGTATTGCAGCGCCACGCCATCCTGCGGACGAGTTTCCACGAAGATGACAAATTTGATGACGCTGCCGGGAGCCCCTATCAGGCAGTGCATCAACAGATAGACAGTCATCTTCACCCAGTTGATGGTGCCAGTTGGTCCGATGAACAGCTAGATCTTTGGTTAGAAAAAGAGGCCGATGGNCCTTTTGATCTTAGCTCNGAGNCTCCACTGCGTATCAAAGTAGTCAATCGTGGTCANCNNCCCTCTTTACTCATTACCACTATCCACCATATCGCGGCAGATTTATGGGCACTCATACTCATTGCAAAAGATATTCAGTCTATTTACCTCACCATAAAAGCGAATGAAATTGTTACCCTACCCACCGCAAAGGTCTCCTATAAAGATCACGTTTTAAGTCAACAGTCCTTATTAGAAGATGACAAAGGAGGTCTACTACATTACTGGCAGAATCAGTTGCGCGGCGCTCCCACTCAGTTACAACTACCTACTGATTTCGATAGACCCGCAATAATGAACCTGGACGGCTGTCGACTAACGCTAGCGGTAGATGCCCATACTTCCCAATCCAGTAGAGAATTTTGCCAACAAAAAGGCATGACACCTTTTCTACTGTTACAGAGCGTTTTTCAAATAGTGTTACATCACTATTGTGCCATGGATGATTTTCTAATTGGCTCCCCTACCCTAGGCCGCAATGGACCAGGCACGGAAGAAGTCGTCGGGGATTTCGCTAATCCCATCGTGATACGGGCAAGGCTAAAACCCCATACGCTTATTGAAGACCATTTGAATACCGTTAAGACCACGGTGCTAAATGGCCTAAAACATCAGGATCTTCCCTTTCCGCTGTTGATACAAACACTCAACCCTAAACGGGATTCCAGTCGCTCGCCGCTGTTCCAAGTCATGTTTGTTTGGCACCAAGGTGATCCACAAGCGCTATTAGGTAATGATTTAGTAGACGAAGTGCTACCTATGTCTGGTCCGCGGGGAGCGCCTTATGAACTTATGCTCGCTGTTAGCGATCTCGGCGACAGCTTTGAGTGTAATTGGTCTTATCCCCCTCCTTATTTCAGGCATCGACGGTAGAATCAATCGCACAGCTTTTTTCACAAGTGTTAACTGAATTAATTGATTCGGATGTCCCTACAAACAAAGCCTCTATAACCGATGAATCGGCACTAAGTGTAACCATTGCAGACTTAATCAATCAAAGCTGCAATCGAGTAAAGCGGGTTAAGATTGCAAGAGCAGACTTAAGCCCATCGCCTTTATTGGAAAAGATAATCAATGCCAATATAGTCGGCACAAAAAATGAAAGCTACGAGCTTAACCTTGTGAGCGGTACCGGAAAAACAGTAGCACCGCTGGAACAAGGTAAAATCATTGTTAAACCTGCCCATAGTAACTGGCGCAACTTAGGTGTCCTGGGCCGCTATCGAGCAGACGGTACAATTGATATTACTGGCGTAGAGACGGGTAAAACCCTATCCAATTATCTCGTTTTGCCCTTGACCGATATNGAGCAAAAGATAAGAGCCCAATTGCCTGACAGCCCCATTCCTATTTACATCAGAACAGTGGTAGACACCGTCACAGCTACGCAAACAGTCACCCCCGCAATAGTGGCTTATATCCTATCCACTAGCGAGAACACCCGACAACGGATTCTTGAACAGGTGGACCTGTTAGCTGACGTGGTTTTATTAGATCAATTTCCTTTTGATGCACAGGGACAGGTAGATGAATTCGCGCTACAAAAAATCCCCTTTATCAATCATCAGGCCTTACGGAAGATAAACTCAGCTGATCAGCGACAGCAGCTACTCCTTTTGTCTCCTAATCGAAACGGCAGTGATTACCATCTATCTGAACTACCCAGCGCAATTGCCTTAAGCACTGACCTAGATCCCGCTACAAAACCTCAACTCCCTCAAAGCTCACTCGGTGCCGCTAACAGCGAGCACCGTAAACTAGCTTGGTGTACAGGCGGCGCGTTACTACATGACCCTGAACAACCAGAGACACTGGTAGATGCACTCAGAAGAACCGCTGAACGCTACCCCAATAAAGGTATATTATTTGTATCCGACTATGGCAAACAACAACATCTTTTACGCTATCAAGATCTACTCACCGACGCCCTAGAAGCTAGCTCTCGATTGCAGCAAGAAGGTTTAGGCCAGGGCGATATTGTTATTTTGCAGATAGAGAGCGGACCGAATTACTTTATCACCTTTTGGGGCTGTCTCTTGGCGGGTATTACACCCATAACCATTGCTATCGCCAAGTCGATGGTAGCCGCCGATCATGTAGCGAGTAAATTGTTAAACGTATGGAATAAGCAAGCACACCCAACGGTTTTAGCATCCGCTCATTTGACCGCCCCCGTTAGAATGCACCTGGAATCCTCCCACCAAGGGAAGCCCATCGTACTAAACGTAGATACTTTGTTAGACAAATTGGAGTTAGACAAATTAGAGTTAGACAAATTAGAGTTAGACAAGACAGATTTACCGGGGCTGCCCAAGATAGTGGAAAACGATGTGGTTTTTCTACAGTTGACCTCGGGAAGTACAGGCATACCCAAATGTATTCAGGAAACCAATAAAGGCATCATTACTCATATTCACGGCGTTAGCGAATACAATCAATATAGTCCTGATGATGTATCGGTGAATTGGCTTCCATTCGACCACGTTGTCCCCCTACTCACCTGCCATTTAAAAGATGTCTATTTAGGCATAGATCAAATCCAGATACCGACTCATGAAGTGCTGGACCAACCACTGCTCTGGTTAGAGATCATGTCTTTGTACAACGCCACTCACAGTTGGGCACCTAACTTCGGCTTTAAACTGGTCAACGAGGCGATAGATAAGTCTGGTGTAAGTAATGACATTAATCTTAGCCATGTAAAATACCTAATGAATGCGGGAGAACAAGTCACCCACCCTGTAGTAGAGAAATTCCAGCAACACTTAGCACCCTTAAATTTAGCCGCTAATGTAGTGCAACCAGCCTTTGGGATGGCAGAAAGCTGTACCTGTATTACCTATACCAGTCACCAGCACCTCCCCGTGACACACCAAACCTCACCCACGTCTACACCTAATGTATTGCACTTTGATGAAAACCCCCTAGCAAACGAAATCCATAACGAATTTGTCGATCTCGGGGCACCTATACCTGGAGTAGAAATCCGGATTACCGACAGCAGTAACGAAACAGTAAAAGAAGGTGTGATAGGTCGTCTTCAGATTCGCGGCAATGCCGTTACTATTGGCTATCTGAACAACCCTGAGGCTAATCTTGAATCCTTTGTTGGCAAAGGCTGGTTTAATTCAGGGGACCTTGGTTTTATTTGGAATGGTCGCCTCACCCTTACCGGTCGAGAAAAGGAGATGATCGTCATTCATGGCGTCAATTATTATTGCTATGAAATCGAAGATGCATTATCACACTTGTCTGGGATTAAACCCACGTTCATCGCCACCGTTAGTGTTGTATCCAACAATGAAGAAAGAATCGTAGTGTTCTATGTGCCCGACGGCGCAGACAATTTTGACACGCCACAAAGTGCCGATGTTTTCAGTTCCATACATGCCGTCATGAGTAGTCAGTTTGGCCAACAACCTAGCCATATTATTGCCATCGCAGAACGAGATTTTTATAAGACCACTAGTGGTAAAATTCAACGGGGCCTATTTAAGAAGCGATTTTTAGAGGGGGACTACGCAGAGGAATGCAAACACTACGACCTGGTTAGCCATAACGAGAACACCTTACCTCGTTGGTTTTTTAAATCTAGTTGGCAGCGACAAAATTTAAGGGGTTTAACTAATGCTGAGGATGCACCACAGGCCCCCCATTCCCTATGGATCAACCTGAACGCAACGGGCCAAGATTCCGATCCGAAGCATAGCACTGCCGAATTATTTACTTATAA
>JAESQG010000295.1 GCA_016765265.1 Pseudomonadales bacterium
CTTTTGGGCTGCCGGCCAGGAGATCTTCTAGGCGAGTTTCTGTGATAGGAGTCAAAATAATTTTGTTGTTTTCAATTGACAAGTCGAGCTTTGAGCCAACCTGTAATCCCAAGGTTTTTACTATTGCTTTAGGAATGCTAATAATATTTGCACCTCCCGATTGGCGAACGGCTATAGCTGTCATGATGGTTCCTCCTAGCTGATTTAGTTATACATTAATATAACACAAACTAGTGTTTTACAATAGTAAAACATTTGATAAGCGAGGTACCTGTCAGGGTAGGCTATACCCTATCTAGACATAAGAAAATGCTTTCCAAAGTGTCAATATAGAGTTGATATCTATAAATATTGACGTTTATCCGATATTAATTAAGACTCTAACCTGACACTCTTGACGGTAATGGAAATAAAAATGAATGGGCAACGTGTAGGTTATGTTCGAGTCAGCTCTTTTGACCAAAACACTGAGCGTCAACTTGAAGATATCCAATGTGATCGAGTTTTTACCGATAAGGCATCAGGGAAGGATGCTCATCGTGAGCAGCTGGATGAAATGCTGAAGTACGTTCGAGATGGCGACACTGTTGTTGTCCACAGCATGGATAGGCTAGCGCGAAATCTCGATGACCTGCGTCGAATCGTACAGTCGCTGACAAAGCGCGGTGTGTGTATTGAGTTTGAAAAAGAGAACCTGTCTTTTACTGGCGAAGATTCCCCAATGGCTAATTTAATGTTGTCCGTCATGGGTGCATTTGCTGAATTTGAACGTGCCTTAATACGGGAACGCCAGCGTGAAGGTATTGCTCTGGCCAAACAGCGAGGCGCATACCGAGGAAGAAAGAGAGCTTTATCTGATGAAGATATTAAAGCCCTTAAATCAAGAGTTGATGCTGGAGAGAAAAAATCTCAAGTTGCTCGTGAATTTGGAATTAGCCGTGAAACCCTCTATCAATATCTACGCATGAAGAACTAATCTGCCAATCTTACCCTCATCAATAAACGTTGAAGCGATTTAGAATCAGTAATGTTCCTACTGGTGTGCTTCATTTTATCGCTCAGCATTAGAGCCGATTTTCGTTGTTAAGTCGAATTCATATTTTTAATTTTTGTTATTGTTAGGAGTAAATTGATGGCAGTAGATTTTTTGACTGAAGACCAAAAGTCCCAGTACGGTCAATTTTCATATGATCTCAACGAAGTTGAGTTGACACGTTTTTTCCATCTTGATGAAGCAGACAGAGCATTTATCTTCCATCGACGAGGAGATCAAAATAAGCTGGGCTTTGCCCTGCAATTAACCTCTGCTCGTTTTCTAGGAGCATTTCTAGATGATATAACACTTGTTCCGGCTAGTGTTCAAAACTTTGTTTCCAGGCAGCTCGACGTTACAGACCTTTCGGTATTGGAGCATTATGCAAAAAGAGAAACAACAAAACGAGAACACACTGCGCTTATCCGAAAGCAATATGGATATCGAGAATTTAATGATGTGCCCTGGTCGTTTCGCCTTAGTCGTGTGCTTTATTCTCGGGCTTGGATAAGTAATGAAAGACCGAGTGTGATGTTCGATTTTGCTACAGCGTGGCTTCTGCAAAATAAAGTGCTTCTGCCTGGTATTTCAAAGTTAGCTCGCTTGATATCTGAGATTCGCCAACGTGCCATGAGCCAACTATGGAATAGACTATCGTCCTTACCCACCAATGAACAAAGACTAAAGCTGGAAACCTTGCTTGAAGTACCCAAGGGTGTTCGAGGATCTAATTTTGATCGCTACAGGAAAGGGCCAGCAACTATTAGCGGTTCCACGTTCAATGCCGCTATAGTTCGTTATCTGGAATTAAAAGCTTTTGGATTACAAGAACTAAACTTTTCCCGAATACCACCAGTGCGACTAAAAAATATTGCCCGCCACGCTGGTGTGATATCGATGAAGAAAATAGAAAGAATGCCTATTGATAANCGCACGGCTATATTGCTGGCATTTGTTAAAGCTTATGAAACAATCGCCCTTGATGATGCGCTGGAAATCCTTGATCTTCTCATCGTAGAAATCGCGAGGGATGCAAAAAGAATAGGTCAGAAAAAACGCCTGCGAACCTTGAAAGATCTGGATAAATCAGCTCTGGAATTGGCAAAAGTTTGCATGCTGATACTAAATGAAGAAACTGAAAATGAGCAGTTGCGAGAAGTGATATTCGATTCAATGCCAAAGGAAAAACTGAGAGCATCAATCGCGACAGTTAATGAGATCGCTAAGCCATTAAACCATAACTTTCACGATGAAATGGTAGAGCAATATGGTCGAGTGAGAAGGTTTCTACCAAGACTACTTCAGGACTTATCATTTCAAGCAGCACCTGCTGGCGAAACCATACTTGAAGCGCTCAACTATCTTGCGTCTCCAGGAATTTTACGAAAACAAACTTTAGACGACCCACCATTAGGTATCGTCACCAACTCATGGAAACGATTGGTCTTTGATAAAGACGAACGTGTCAATAAAAAAGGTTACGCGCTGTGTTTTGTTGATAGATTACAAGACAGCTTACGTCGGCGGGATGTCTATGTTGATAATAGCGATCGCTGGGGTGATCCCCGCGCAAAACTATTACAAGGCGCAGACTGGCATGCAAACAGGATACAAGTTTGTCGCACTCTCGGGCATCCTGTAAAACCAGAAGAGGCTATCTCTCATCTAACAAAACAACTTGATATCAGATTCAAGCAAGTAGCTGAAAACTTTGACAGTAACGAAACAGTCAGAATCGATAATACCGGTAAAAATATATCTTTAACGGTTACTAATCTGGACAAACTTGAAGAACCAGGTAGCCTTATTTTACTCAGGAAACAAGTTTCAGGGTTGTTACCAAACATTGATCTAACCGAGTTGATATTAGAGATTGATGCTCACACGGGGTTTATTTCAGAATTTACTCATGTGAGTGAGTCAAACGCACGAGCCAAAGATTTAACCATCAGCATTTGTGCGGTTCTGGTTGCTGAAGCTTGTAATATTGGTATTGAACCGTTAGTAAAGCAGCATATACCAGCGCTTACCGCCGAACGGTTAAGCTGGGTCAAACAAAACTACATGCGTGCCGAAACGATTGTTCGAGCAAATACTAGGCTGGTGAATCATCAATCTACACTTTCTTTGGCAAAGAAATGGGGTGGAGGAGAAGTGGCTTCTGCTGATGGTATGCGTTTTGTGGTACCAGTTCGTACTCTTAACGCTAGGTCGAATAGAAAATACTTTGGCTCAGACAAAGGCATCACTTGGTATAATTTTATATCAGATCAATTTTCAGGGTTTCACGGTATTGTAATACCTGGCACCTTACGAGATTCAATTTTTGTTTTAGAGGGGCTGCTCGAACAACAAACTGGATTAAATCCCACTGAAATAATGACAGATACAACCGGTACCAGTGACATAGTTTTCGGCTTGTTTTGGTTGCTTGGGTACCAATTCTCACCTCGATTGGCTGATGTTGGTGAATCTGTATTTTGGCGAATTGATACAGAAGCTGATTATGGTGTTCTCAATGAATTAGCTCGTGGTGTGGCTAAGCCACATCTTATTGAACAACACTGGGATGACATGTTAAGAATAGCTGGGTCATTAAAACTAGGGACAATACAAGCATCTGAACTTATTCGCTCTTTACTAAGAACTGAACGAGCTTCCAGCCTAGCGAAAGCAATTATTGAGGCTGGACGGATCAATAAAACTTTGTACCTATTAAAGTACATTGATGATGAAGATTATCGTCGCCGCATTTTGACGCAACTTAATCGTGGAGAGAGTCGCCATGCAGTTGCACGAGCTATTTGTTATGGCCAACGAGGAGAAATTCGGAAGAGATATCGTGAAGGGCAAGAAGATCAACTTGGAGTTCTTGGTTTGATAACTAATGCGGCAGTCCTCTGGAATACGATTTATATGCAAGAAGCTCTGGATCATTGAGAGCATCAAAAAGTCGGGGCACAAAACAAAAAAATTAGGCCGCTTCCCTTACTTCTTCATTAACTCCTTCACTACTGTCGCCAATCTTCAAACCAGGATACCATCGTTCGAAATGGTCTTTCAGATCATTGTTTAAAACAGCGGCTCTGGTTTGAAGTAGATAATGAGCGCCTTGATGTGTCCACTGCATCTGTTGTTTCTTCACCATCCGTTTGGCGACAACCTCGTTGATCGTTGATTCCACAAAAGCAGTCGTGATGGTTTCACCATAGCGATACTTTTCACCGTAGTTTGGAATCAAAAAACGGTTGTTTCTGATATAGGTCACCATGTCTTCCAGGTGTTTTTGAAACTTTTTGCAATTCACGTACTTTATCTCTTCATAATCGATCGTACAATAACAGTCCTCTAATTTATCCAGCGCATTGCCTGTATTGCCATGCCAAAGGTTCCGCTTTGCACTGTCAAGGTCTTTAATGATAGCTGACCCGTGTTCTGGATCTGATTTTTGTAANCCTTTTGAATATTGATTCAGCACGGTTAATCTCATAGTAAGGTGAAACCAATCTAAAGTATGTTCTGCCTCCGGGCAAATCATCGTTTGTATTGCCCTTAGATTTTCAGCCCCATCTGACAAGAACTGAATCTGTTGATTCATCTGCATACCTTGATCTTTTAAGACATGCATCAGGCGATGACGCGGATTG
>JAESQG010000296.1 GCA_016765265.1 Pseudomonadales bacterium
ATCGTGCAGCATCTGGCTGACGGCCGCACCGCTGCTGCGCCGGACGTCGAGATGGGACTGGGTCGCGAGAATGCGTTCGGCGATTTGCGCACGTTCCGGATTGGTCATCAACGCCAAGGTGGACAAAGGCCTTATACTTTTCTCTCTTTCTTGTCCGTGCCCCCAACTGAGAATAAATATCATTTTGGTAAAGCCACTCTGGCGAACTTTGGCCTTTGTCGACATAGTTAGGGTAGCTTGACCATGAATAATTCTCTAACGTTATCGCCGAACTCCTTCCTAATGGGTTCCTATGAATATAACGAGACAATTGCAGCTGATAACTGTCTTCTTGGACGCATATCGCTTTATAACGACCACGAAATAAGGAACCGTCTGTCTTCTTCATTCGATTATGTCGCTGCGTGTACACACCATTTATGTGACGCATAATCCTACCGAGATTAGCCTCAGGTGTTTTTACTAATAAATGGTAGTGATTTGCCATCAGGCAATAGCAAAGAATTTCCACTCCAAATCGTTGATGGGCTTCGGCAAGAGTGGTTAAGAAAGCTTCATAGTAGTCAGGGCCATGAAAGATTTTTTGGCGCCCCCTGCCACGATTCATAACATGGTAGTAGGCGTTTTCATATTCGATTCGTAGAGGTCTAGGCATGGGGCCAGATGTTACATGCCAGGGGGAAACTGGTCAATATGATTCTTGACCCCTAATTCTTGACCCCTAGTTTGAGTTCTCTAAATACGGATTGTTGACTTTCCATTTCTCAATGTAATGTGAATTATCAATATCCCAAGGGTGGAAGCTGGGTTTAAAATATTGTAAGAAATAACGCGCAGCAAATTTTCCCAATCTCGCATTTATACCTGGGTATTTTCTTGCGATATGGGACAAAGGAATTGGTGTTTCGGAGGACTTATTCTTTACAAAACCTCTGTATTCTTGAGCAACGATAACAGGGAAAAATAGAGTGGACATTGCGCCAAATAAAAACACTACCCCTACCCGTGTAAAATAGCTGCCTCCCACCTGCTTATAAACATCAAACGCAACGGATTTGTGCTCCATTTCCTCAGCAGCGTGCCATCTCCAAAACGCATCTGCTTCTGGGTGGGTATCCTCTGTTAACTCAGGAAAACGAAACTCCATAGCTGCACCCATGGCAGTGAGGTGCTCGGCAAAAACGGTAACGGCTAACGCTGCCTTCTTTGAAAATAGTTTTTCAGTAATATTGAACATGCGCTTGGAATAGCGGGTTACCCGATCAACGTTTAATCCGTGCCGCACTAAATTGTCATTGAACACAATATGATATTTAGAATGAATGCCTTCCTGTTTTGCAAAACCTTTTATATCCTCCAAGGTTTGAGGATCTGTCACTTGATCTCGCACTGCGTTAACACTGCGTATAAAGAACTTTTCTCCTTCGGGGATAACCATTGAAAAAAGGCTCTGTCCAAAACTGACAGCAGGATTTCCCATTGCCCAATATTTGTTAAGATTTTGGAATGTGCCAAAATTGGGTTTGCGAGGAGTAATATCAACTCTAGATCTCGTGGGACCGTGGTTACCCGCGGCAGTTCGAATATTGACGACGGACATAAGACCTCCTTGAAAGGCTAATTTATTCACTGCTTATATGATTAAAATAGAAGGCGAAACACGCCTTAATCTACAGCAACCTAGTAGTGTCGAATAACAATTGAGTTCACGGTATTAAGGCAGATTCATGGGAAATTTTCCACGATAAGACTGACATTTGACCTCATTTCACTTGTGCTAGAAACAAAAGTTCGATACGCAAAAGTGGCTAATCCCTCCCTTTATATTCATTCAATTAACCTGTCTAAAGAATACAGTGCCGGATTAGTGTTACGCTGTTACCTATTGACTTTAAATTAGTCACCCTTGACCGAGCAGGCGGCGTGTGGCATTTATAGCTTAGTTAGACTATGTCTTTCTAGCTCTTGTCACTATCGTCCAGCTCCAATGGCACACTAAATTGCACCTGTGTCCCCTCTCCAACCTGAGATTTTATTTTAATATCGGACTCCATCACCGTGGCGGATTTTTTACAAAGTGACAAACCAATGCCTAAGTTACTTTTGTCAGAGCTATCATCTGAGTGGGAAAAGGGGTTAAAGACGTCTTTCAGCTTGTCATTAGGAATACCTTTGCCGGTATCGATAATGAAAAACACCAACGTGATTTTTTTCCTATCCATCTCGTTAGGGCGACAGCTAACACCGAAACGAACGCTACCTTGGTCTGTATATTTCACCGCATTGTCCAGCAAATGACTAAGCACCCCTTGTAGCCGCGAGCAGTCTCCTATCAATCGGTCAGGCACGTTATCAGCGATTTTATAATCGAACAATAAACCACGGCTGTGACACCGAGCTAGAAACCTTAAGCGAATGTAATCCAGGCTCTCTCGCAATTCAAAGGGCTTGACGATAAGGTTATTGCTTTCCGCTTTCTCCGAGAATCCTAGCAAATTATCCACGAAAAACATCATAAGCCGAGCAAACTTAATAGCCACTTCCACATGGGTAGCTTGCTCTTTATCTAATCTAGTGTTTGACATCAAATCTAACATGCCCACAACACCGTTCATCGGCGTTCTCAACTCATGACTGACGGTTGCAAAAAATTCAGATTTTAGGCGGTGACTGTTATCGAGATTGACAAAACTCAGCTCAAGTTCTTCTTTCGCTACCCGCTCGATCGCCAATTTTTCTAACGCTGTTGTGTTAATACGATCTGCAAGAAAAAACGATAACAATACTGCTTCAAGTGCTGTACCCAAATACATCACGTTTATAGTGTACATGTTAAAGGGAACCACTCCAGCATACAAAAGTGACAAAATGATCACTGATAAACAGAGAATTGACCAGGCGAAGAAAAGGAATTTACCCTCGCGAAAACCTTCCGACATACTAATGGCACCTGCTGCCAACAGAATTCCCCCAACTGCAATCGCCAGAAACACTACCAACAATACGTTGAGCAAAGAATAATGCACCATAGTCAATAAACTCGTTAGTATCCCAACAGCTATTCCTGCTAATAGAGCTTTNTCTAATAGGGGATGACGAGTAGAAGTTGCTAACATTAAGCGACAAAATTGAAGAGCAGATATAATACTTACACTGGCTAGAAAGTACATTAACCGAGAGCTCACCCACAGGCTACCGCTCAAGAAATATTCTCTAAGAGTACCATCGTTCACTGACAAAACTAATCCTATGGACCCAATATAAATAACATAGAAAAAATAACTAGATAAACGCATCCAAACAAAAAGAAACAAATTATAAATAAACATTGCCATAATAATGCCGTAAAACAATCCAAACACCATTAACTGCAATCTCTGCACCTGAAATCGAGCTTCAGGTTCCCACAAATATGAAGGTAAAATAAGGGGACCTTTACTATCCACTTTAACATAAATCCATTTAGTCTCTCCGGCGGTAAAGTGTAACGCTGAGACAAAATAACGCGACTTAATATCAGCACTTTCACTAGAGCGACGAAACCCGCCCCGCACAAGCTGACTTTCACCTGACACATTTAAGATATAAAAATCTATCTCTGCCAATTGGGAGAACTCGATATCGAACTCTCGAGTGATCTCCTCCAGATGCCCCTCATATTTTAGCGCTAATCGAAACCAGTAAACTGAATCCGTGAGTCCAAAATTAGGTACTTCGGAATAAGTGTCCCTAAACAGCGCGCCAACTTGGGCACCAATGACATCATCCAACTTCCATTGATCACTCTTATCTAGTACGTACTGAAAATGACTGCCAAGGGTAATACGCTCCTCGTTATCTGAAAACACTAGGCGGCGAAAAGTTGGATCTGAAGTGAAATAGTAGGATCTGTCATTAGTGTCATAGCTTCCTTCTGCCATTGCGCTCTCAACGTGGTCTACTGAAAACACAAAACAAACGACCCTTAATATGTACCAGAGGGCTGCGAACCGAAATACCTTTAGTGTCATAATCTGATTACCCATTCGAAATTACCAATCCTTACTGTAATACGTAGTTGCGTAGTTGCGTAGTTGTTTAGATATTTAGTTTCACTGTCATTGTTCATAAATACTTTTCTAAGGTCTCTTTGATAGCGCCTAATTTTACGGGTTTCTTTAAATAGTCATCCATACCCGCCGCACGGCACTTCTCTTCGTCGCCTATCATGGCGTTAGCGGTCACCGCTATGATAGGAAGATGAACACCTGTTGCCTCCTGTGTCCGAATCTCCTTGGTGGCCTCATAGCCATTCTTATTAGGCATTTGACAATCCATAAAGATCATATCAACTGCTTGTCCTTTGAGTATTTTAATAGCTTCATTGCCATCATTCGCCATAAAGGCGATGCAACCTAGTTTTTCAACAATCTTTTTCAAGACTATTTGATTAATCGGGTTATCTTCAGCAATAAGAATTTGATAGCCTTTAAAGGCATCTTTTTTAATATCAGCTCTTAGCTCACTGACTTGTAAAACGGATTCCGTTAAAGGCTCAAATACTTCTTTCGCCTCTAAGTCAAATTTTACAGTAAATTTGACTTCAGTCCCCTTGGCTTCCTGTGATGATAGCTTTATCTCTGCATCCATCAACTTGGCGTTTTTATGACAAAGCGCCAATCCAATACCTAGCCCCCCTTGGGCTCTAGTAGCGGTTGCATCGATTAATGAAAAGGGTTTAAAAATTGACCCTAGTTTATCCTCAGGAATACCTTGCCCTGTATCGGTTATGTTGAACTCTAAAACTGCTTTGTTGTGGAACTCCGTGGCCAGACGGCGACTTACGCTGAAGGTAACGCAGCCTTTCTCCGTAAATTTAACAGCGTTATCCAATAGGTTATAAAGCACCGCATGTAATCTTAAAACATCCCCCATCAAGCGCTCTGGGATATTGTCAGCGATGTAATATTGAAACTCTAAACCTTTAGTTTGGCATTTAGCCCAACAACGCAAGCGTATATAATCTAATTCATCCCGCAACTGAAACGACTTATTGACCAGTTGAATGCTATCGGTTTTCTCCGTAAATCTCAGCAGGTCCTCTACCAGAAACATCATTGATCGAGCTGATTTAATTATGGTGTTGACATAGCTGTTTTGCTCTTCACTTAAGGTGCGAGAATTTAAAAGATTTACGCGGGCTAGCACGCCCTTGATGGGAACGATAAAATCTTGACTAATAGTTCCCAGAAAATCATCCTTCAATCGATGACTAGCCTTAAGGTATTGGTGACTATTTTCTAGTTCAGATCTCGCCACTTTTTCGATCATTAACTTCTCGGAAACAAGCGCATTGATTCTGTCCGCTAGAACAAAGGACAATAAAAGCACCTCACCTGCCGAGCCCAAATGTGT
>JAESQG010000297.1 GCA_016765265.1 Pseudomonadales bacterium
CGACGACCGCGCAGCAACACATCTTTCTTCGGGTCTCTTTTTAGTCCTAGGTTTGCTTCTTGCACGCGATCAATTCTAATCACTTCCGCACCTAAATCCGCGAGCAACATTGCACACATGGGCCCGGGCCCGATTCCTGCGATTTCTAAAACCTTAACCGACTCAAGTGGTCCCATAACATTCCCATCCTATTGGTTATTCTTGGATAAATTGGCTTGAAATACTAAATCATTTTCGCATGTTATGTAATTGGATTTACCGTTAACAGATCATTATTCGATAATCATTATTTAATAATCAAGAGCCAAAAATTCAGAATATTGTTTGGGTTATAAAGATAGAGTTTGCCTTTATCTCAAAATCAGATTCCTCAGCAGACCATTCAGCGCGAGGTCCATTTACACATGTTGAATATCGTTCAGTTTTTCAGGCCTCGCTACATCGCGTTTGCAAACAGGTGTATCTCACTGATTTTAAACCTGAATCCTAATGACATTCCAGTTCTTGTGCGATTTCATTAGAGCAATTTACGAGCGTTTTGATTGCAATTTCGGTGCCATTTCTATAAAGTCGTGCCTTAGCTTTTCGAGTTGCTTAACAACTGTAAACTCACCTTTGAAAGCACCTCCAGTCTATCCCTCGCATTTAAGTGAAATACCATGTTTTACGGTTGGAAATTATTAGTAGGCATCAGCCTTATCTTCTTCTTGGCAGTCGGATTAACGTTTTCCGGAGTGGGCGTGCTACTGCCCTCTATGGTGGCGGAATTCGGTTGGTCGCGGACTCAAATGGGATTCGGATACGCCTTAATCGCACTTGTATTCGGATTCTCAGGCCCTGTAGTCGCCTATGTAATTGACCGAATTGGCGTTAGGAAAACGATGTTTTATGGCGGTTTTATTAACGCTCTGGGCGCCATAACCACCTATTACACCAACTCACTTTGGCAATTTTATTTGGGAGCCGGCCTATTCATGGGTTTGGGCATGGCGATGCAGACGGTAATACCGGGCAATCAATTAATCGCCAATTGGTTTTATCGAAAACGCTCTCTCGCCTTGGGGATTTTTCTCGGTCTCGGAGGCTTGGGCTCCATGTGCGCTATTCCCGTCTCCATCTATATCGACGCTACGGGTAATTGGCGGCATATTTGGGCCGTCATGGGCATGTGTAGTTTATTAGCCTCTGCAATTGCTTACTTTTTAGTGAAAGAAAAACCCAGCGAAGTGGGACAATTTAGTGATGGTCATACCTCAGAGCCAGAAGAAGTCACAACCACCACAGAGAATAAGACTCAGGTATTCCGCTCATTCGAAAGCTGGCGAGCAATTGATGCAGTCAAAACATCTAGTTTCTGGTTTATTGTCCTAGGAGGCAGTGCCGCTGTAATGGGTACAACCATGGTCACCAGCCAAATGGTATTGCATTTGACTAGCGTTGGCATTACTCCCGTTTTAGCGGGAACCGCATTAGGATTGCAAGGCACTGTGGGAGCAGGCGGACGCCTGATGGGGGGGATATTAGGGGATAAGATCGACCCCCGTAGACTACTAACAGTGGGCCTTGCCGGGCAGTTTGTAGGGATCTATTTTTTGAAAAATGCGGTGGATCCGCTGTATGTCTATCTATTCGTGGTAATCTTCGGTCTGGACTACGGTATCTCTGCCGTCTCATCAACAACGCTAGTGGTAAACTTTTTTGGGGCGATGCACAACGCAAGACTCATGGCAATACGCGGCATTGTGGTCACTATTGTAGGGGGAATCGGTCCCGTCGGCGCAGGTTATTTAGCCGATGTTTACGGTAATTACTCTTTAGCGTTTAGCATTTATATGGGGGTAGCACTATTCGCAGCGCTTGCCGTGGTGATGATGCCTAATCCTAGACCGTACCGGAAAAACTCCCACACCAGCATAAAACAAGAGGCTAACCACCCCTGATACGGGGATTCTAGATCCAATGGGGATCCCAAGAGAATGTGTTAGCTGTAATTTCTCACTGCAACTATCAAAGGCAGGCTTGAACATGGCATATGACATACCCACCCGATCAGGAGAAAAATTTGATTCAGACGATGAATCCCAAATTCTGGATGCCATCGAAAAATGGCTCGACCGTGATGTCAAAGATAAGGTATTAGAGCTAGAACACGCTGACGCATACCCCTATGAAATGGTCGAGCAAATGAAAACCCTGGGGTTATTTGGCGCCACCATCAGCCGAGCCTATGGCGGGCTAGGCTTGCCTAGTTCCACTTACGCCAAAATCGTCGCCACCGTTTCAGAAGTGTGGATGTCCTTAACGGGTATATTCAATTCTCATTTAATAATGGCCGCAGCGGTTGAGCGATTCGGCACTGAAGAGCAAAAACAACGCTACCTGCCACGATTTGCCACAGGAGAATTGCGCGGCGGACTCGCCCTCACCGAACCCAATTGCGGCACAGATCTTCAAGCAGTCAGGACCAGAGCAGTTCGAGATGGCGACGACTACATTATTGATGGCTCAAAAACTTGGATCTCCAATGGTATTGAAGGGCATTGCGTTGCCCTACTCGTCAAAACTGATATTGAAATTCAACCCAGACACAAGGGCATGAGTTTATTCCTGGCAGAAAAAGGCCCTGGGTTCACGGTAGGTCGCAAGCTTGAGAAGCTCGGTTATAAAGGGATCGATTCTGCCGAATTATTTTTTGACGGTTATCGAATCCCAGCGAAAAACCTTATTGGCGGCGAAGAGGGTCACGGCTTTCACCATACGGTGGGCGGCTTGGAATTAGGCCGCATCAATATAGCAGCCAGAGGCGTGGGCGTTGCCACCGCAGCATTAAAGGCAGCGACATCCTATGCGCAAATACGCGAAACCATGGGCAAGCCCATCGGCCAACACCAAGCCATCCAAACAAAACTAGGCGATATGGCCACCCGCTGTCATGCCTCACGATTATTAGTTGAGGATGCTGCCCGCGCCTACGATCGCGGTGAGCGATGCGACATGGAAGCAGGCATGGCCAAATTATTTGCCTCTGAATCGGCCATGGAAAATGCCGCAGAATGTATGCGAATTCATGGCGCTTACGGTTATTCAAAAGAACAACACGTTGAACGTTATTATCGCGATGCACCTCTGATGTGTATAGGCGAAGGTACCAACGAAATGCAACGCATCATAATTGCAAGACAGTTAATGGAAAGGAACCCCGTCTAATGAAGCTCACTGGCATCAAAGTATTAGATTTATCGCTCTTCTTACCTGGACCACTGCTAACCCAGATGATGGGGGATCATGGCGCTGAAGTCATTAAATTGGAGCCTATAAACGGGGGAGAACCCAATCGAGTCATTGGTCCTAAGCGAGGTGATACTACAGTTTATTTTGCTAATACCCATCGCGGCAAAAAAAGCGTGCAGATCAATCTGAAGACTGAAGAAGGCAAGGAGTTAGCACTTAGACTGGCAGCAGAGGCTGATGTGGTGATCGAGGCCTTTAGGCCCGGAGTCGCTGCCCGCCTAGGCATGGATTACGAGTCCATTAAAGTGCGCAATCCCAGTGTAGTTTACGCCTCATTATCCGCGTTCGGACAAACCGGTCCCTACGTGAAAAAACCGGCTCACGACTTAGCGACAGAAGCCTATGCTGGCGTGCTCAGCACTAACCTTGGCTTTGACGGCAAACCCGCTATGCCTGCTATTCCTAGCGCTGATATGCAAAGCTCGATGATAGGACTTTCCGCTATTTTGATGGCGCTACTGCGGCGTAAAGATACCAACGAAGGTGACTACATTGATCTAGCGATGATGGATTCTCTGTTAGCCTGTGTTCCGAATAATTTAGGCTCAGTCTTTGCAGACAAGAAACCGCCCATCGTTAAAGAAGAAAGAACTTGGGGTGGTTATGCCATGTATAATATTTACGAAACTCAAGATAATAAATATATCGTTCTCGGCGCATCGGAAATGCATTTTGCTGTAGAACTATTAAATAAATTTGAACGACCCGATCTCATCCCCTTTTGTGAGCCACCCCCTGGTCCAACACAAGACCCGGCTAAAGCATTTTTTACAGAGACCTTCCTCACCAAAACACAAGCTCAGTGGGTAGAGTGGTTTGAAGATGTCAACGTCGCTTTCGCTCCGGTCAATGACCTGAGGCAAGGTGCGGACGATCCACAGATTAGAGCGCGAGAGATGATAGTGGAGGACGAGTCGGGACAAGAGCATATTGGTATTCCCATTAAATTTAAGAATGAACCTGGCACCATCAATTTTAAATCACCGGGTTTAGGCGAACACAATATTGAAATGGCACGGCGCGTGGGTTTTACTGAAGATGAAATCGCGGCAATGAAGAATAAAGGCGTATTTGGCGCAAATTAAACTTTTAACTAAGGAGCATTAACCATGACCGATTGGATCGATAGGGAACAATTGCGAGCACTTTTCAAACCCGGCGATACCGTATACGTGGGTGCCACCACCAACGAGCCTCACGGCTTGCTTGATCAACTGGGCGGTCTTTCTGGTCTCCACTTTATTCAACAACCCATAGGCGTAGTCAATAAACGCGATTTATCCGCAGTAGGCGACAACTGTACCCAAGACACCTTTTTTATGACGGGGTATCTAAAAGAAGGCGTCGCATCAGGGCGAGTCAAGTTTATCCCTATGCAGATGCGCGCCATCTACACCCATCTTGCGGAAAGATCTATTGATGTGACATTGCTCCTGGCCGCCAAAGATATTAATGGCGATCTACGATTTGGCATGAACAATGATTATGTCACCGCGGCCTTGGGTAGTAGCAAAATTACTATTGTGGAAGTCTCCGATGCCTTTATCTCACCCATCGGTTCTTTGTTAGTGGCTGATCAGGCAGATTATTTCTATGCCAGTAATACACCTGCAGGCGTATACCCCATTACCGAAATTGATGATGTCTCCAGAACAATCGGTAAATTAGTTTCAGATCTTATTCGGGACGGTGATTGCATCCAGACCGGCGTCGGCGCAGTTCCCGCGGCCATACTTTCCGGCCTTACCGACAGGAGCGATCTCGGATTGCATTCAGGCCTTATTGATGACAGTGCAATGAAACTCATTAAAGCAGGCAATATGAATGGCCGCTGCAAGAATATCGATAAGGGCATACACATGACGGGTATGGCTATGGGTGGCCTTGAGTTGTTTGATTGGCTAAAAGATGAAAAATCAGTGCAATTCAAATCAGCAGACTATACCCATGAGATGAGCATCATCCAGCAGCTGGATAACTTCGTCTCTATTAATTCCGCGGTAGAAATAGATCTTTTTGGCCAGATTAATGCCGAGGTAGTCAATGGCAAACAAATCTCTGGCACGGGAGGATCAGTGGACTTTATGCGTGCGACAAAATCATCTAAAGGCGGTCGCTCCATCGTTGCCTTATCAGCTACCGCCCGAAAAGGAACGATTTCGCGCATCGTGAATAAGGTAGAGATGGTCACTGCATTGCGCACCGACGTAGACATCGTAGTGACCGAGTTTGGTGTAGCTAACCTGAAGTCTGCTTCTCTCGCTGAACGAGCAGAAGCGCTTATTGCAGTTGCGCATCCAGACTTTAGAGATCAATTGAAGTCTTCGTAATCTGATAACAAATCTAGAACTCGAACAAGGACAAGGAAATGGAAGCAAGACACATTAAACCTACTCTAATATCAATTATCTTATTGATGCTATGCAGTACCACTCTTTACGCTGATCAAAAATCCGATCCAGCCAAATCACAAAAAGAAACAATCGGCCATATGCATCACAAACTACATGATGCTCAAGCTCCCTACAAAGCAAAGGAAGTACAGACGCTAAAAGAACTCAATGAAATGACCATTCGTGAGGATGTAAAAATCGAAGACGTGAATGGCAAAATAGATGAGTTAATGGCGGCAAAAAATCACATCATGCGCCTTCGGTATGAACACTTAATTGAAATGCGGGTTATTCTTACGGAGGATCAAAAAGTCGGGTATGACAAAAGTGTATTGAAGCGGTCGGAAATCAAATAATATTATAGAATTTTCTATCCTAAAAAACGCGCTTGGTTTTCAATAGTTTACACTGGCATTTGTGATCCAGCTGCGTTTTCTAGGAGAATCGACAATCTACTTTACATGAGCTGTAATACGTTTATGAAAGTGCTGTAACGCGGGCTCATTACGCCCGAACACCAATTTTTTATCACAAACGGCGAAGTCTAGCTGAGCATTGCTTGCCAATGGAAAGTCTTCCTTTTTTACAGTATTCATAAGCAAGGTCATATTATTATCCCAATGCCTGCTGGCCGATTCGGTGTCTATCGGATCGGGCGCATATAAGGATACATGCATGCGAGATTCGTTGGGAGTAGCACCAGGATAAACCCGCCAAGTTTCCAAATGATCTCCCTGCATAATAAATAAAGTATTCGGGAACAGTACGTAAACCAATGCCGTGTGTAAAACAAGATCCCATTCTTGCTCAGGAACTCCCCGCAATTTGTCGATAGATTTACGAGCAGCTACCATCCGCAGATGGTCTCCCATATCATCGAAGGTAGCAAGATTATTGTGGAGCAGAGGCGCAATCGTTTTACCGTGCAGCGTACTTAAATGGTAGGTCTCAAGAAAGGTATCCATCACCATCTTCCAATTCACTTTCGCTTCCAGAACTCGGGTTTCAAAATGGTGATAGCCATCTACTTTATAACTTTTTAAATCTTTGGCAAAGCCTCCCAAAAATTCGGCCGGATTGATCGGCTCCCCCGGAGTGGGCCTAACGAAAACCATGCCATCATGCTCAACAACTGGCAGAGGTAGCAACCCTGAATTTTTCTTATCGACTTCTTCAAAACCAGTATTAAAGGGAATAGTCATTAAATTACCGGTATCGGCTTCATAACTCCAAGAGTGGTAGGGACAGCGCATCTGCTTTAAGCCTTCACCCCTATCACAGGCAAGACGCGCCCCGCGATGACGACAAATATTTTTATAAGCGGCCACTTCACCTTTGCTGGTTCTGACCACGATAATGGGTACACCTGAAAAATCATCACAGACATAATCGCCCGAATTAGGAATTTCGCAGCTCAAGCAAATCAAAAGCGGAAATTGGCGAAATAACACGGCCTTCTCTCTTTCCGCGTACTCTTCAGAAATGTAATCAGTTTTTGACTGCCGATAAATGTTATCAGCTAACTCTGTTGTTTTATTCTCTTTAAACTCAAATAATTGGTTCACTAAATCAATTTGGTCTTGTTGCTGCATTGATAAATACTCCTCCATAAAACTAATCAGTCACATAGAATACTCGTGATGTTTGCCATTTTACCCTAAAACACGTCAGGCTGCCTCAATTCTAATCAATGCGCCAAAGGCATTCTCAGGGGAAATTTCCAATACATTGGGGTCATCCTTAGAAGGACCGACGGCAACGCCATTCTTACTCAAGGATAACGCTGTGGACTCCAGGTTGGGGGACGTCAACACCAGCGCATACATGCCTTCCCTATCTTCTTCTAAATGACGCTGTATAGCACCAGCGAAAGGTCTGGACGCATTCTTCGCAGCGACTAACTCTATAGCACCACCTGTGGGAGGCTGGCAGATCACCGAGTAAACGCCGCGATCCTCATCATCCACAATACCCCCTATGGGCATATTAAATTGTTTGCCGTAAACCTCTCTCGCGTGAACGATATCTTCTACTGCTATTATCACCCGAGCAATCCCCGATAAACGGGGAGCGCTATCGTCGAGATCTCCTTTAAATTCACCCTTAAACGAGTTCACGGGATAGACTCGAATAAGAACACCGTGTGTCGAACTCGGATGAACATCGCGACCAAAAGCACCACGCATCAAGCGCATAACATTAAGGCCACGACTCGCTAACTCATCAGCTTCATCATCGGGAACTGGGGCCTCTAACATCAATGCAAAGAGGCCCTCACCTCTTCGATCCAAAAAACTTTGCAGACTTTTGCTTAAGGGAGTATCGGGGTCCACCGGAGACATTAATTCTATATTGCTACCCCCTTCAGGCAGACACATCCCTAAGGCCGCGCCATAGTCCTTCCGACTGCTTTTAGACATATCTATGACGGGCATTTTAAGCTTGTCTTTGAAAAAGCTGACTAGCCCACTATAATCCTTCGCTGCTATGGCAATACGCGGCATTCCAGTTATCATTTTTGTCTCCATTCTAAATAGACTATTATTAATTTCATAAACCCAGTGCCTGCTCCACTAGCGGCAACCGGTCATTTCCAAAAAACATATCATCGCCATTGACAAACATGGTAGG
>JAESQG010000298.1 GCA_016765265.1 Pseudomonadales bacterium
TGGTGTTCGACCCGCCGTGGAGTCGAGAAAAAATGTCAGAGGAAGCACAATTAGAGACGGGATTGTTTTTTTAAGTGCCGAGCTTACAATTTAATCTTCGTTAAGGTTAAATCTTAGTCATATATCGGGTTATTCCCCCGAAAACTATTTTATTTATCGTATTTGGTCGAGTTACTTTTAGGTTGCCGGTAGAATCTTAAAAATTCTACTGGGTATCGATCTATATGAAATACCGATCATTTTTTCTATCCCTGCTTCTATTTATTCTCAGTGTCTTCACCTCTCCCGTTTATTCCTATGGGTTGCCTCAAGAAAATAAGACCGGTGTAAACTTGGCGCCTCATGTGGACATCTATATAGATGAAGAAGGGCATCTGGTCCTAGATGATGTATTAAGCGCTCCTATCAATGACCAGTTTCAAGCGAACAATCAACATGTACCCAACTTAGGGTTTTCAGGTGCAGCGGGTTGGTTCCGAATAGCCCTAAGCGCAGATACAGCCTTGAGAGCAGATACAGCCTTGAGCGAAAATACAGCCTTAAACGAGAGCAGTGTTCTGAATGTGGATAAACATCCCGATGAGGAGAAAACCATTGATGTAAAATGGCTGCTAGAAATTCCTTTTCCCCTGGCAGAGGAAGTCTCCTTTTTTATCCCTTTAGAAAAGGGAGGGTATCAAGAAATAAAAACGGGTATGGATTACCCTTTTAGCTCAAGATCTGTTGACCATCCCAATTTCGTTTTTCCACTGGGGACCTTAACTCAAGAGAAGACATTTTATCTTCGGGTCCGTTCTACTAATGGTGCGTTACAGGTTCCCTTGATTGTTTGGGAGGAGTCTCTATTCGAGGATTACGCCGATCGCTCTTTAATAGTGTGGGGGGGCGTATACGGCATTATCATCGTTATGTGTTTTTATAATCTACTGATTTTTGTTTCTGTAAGAGACATCACTTATCTATTTTACATACTTTACGCGTTGGGTATGGCGGGCACCGTGTTGGTCTTAAACGGTTTAGGATTTCAATATTTTTGGCCGGATCTGCCGGATTGGAACGATCGTGTTGTCGCTTTCTTCGTTGGCATCATGACTTTTTTTGCGATCTGTTTTTGTCGTCGATTTAACTTAACCTCAGAGTATGCACCTCGTTTAGATCAGTATTTAAAGGGCTTAAGTTACGTTTCTATATTGATTACCATTCTGTCTGTTAGCATTAATTATAATCTGTCCTTAGTCTCTACCTTAATGGTGACAGTGTTCTCATTATCAATGCTGGCAACCGGTGTCTATAGTGTGAGGCTGGGGGTGCGGTCGTCAAAGTATTTTTTGTTTGCGTGGATTACCTTTATCGGTGGTATGTTGATTTATACTTTGAGCTTAATGGATATTATCCCCGTTAACATTATCAGTAGTCATGGCAAAGAAGTAGGTGCTCTTTTGGAGATGATTTTGTTGTCATTAGGGCTGGCTGATCGTATCAATGTGGAAAAAGAGGAACGTTTAGGTGCGATAAAACTGTTGGAGCGTTCTGAGAATCGGTATCGGTCGATGTTCGAAAAAGCGGTGGAGGGTCGGTTCCAACTGGATAAGAATTTACATTTGATTGAATACAACGCCTCCTTTATTGAGATGTTTAACTATGATAAAAATAAAGGTTTATCGAAAAATGTGTTCAAGGAAATTTGGGCAAAACCAGAAATGTTAGATAAGTTTGTCGCTCTGTTTGAAAGAAAAGGTGTTGTGGATAGCTACGCTTGTCAAATGCAAACAATGACGGGCAATATTTTTGACGCTGAAATGACGGTGTCAAAAGATCTAGATCACCGTGGAGAGATTTTTTTCTACGGAGCACTTTCTGACGTGAGTGAAAAGAAAAAGATTGCAGAATTGGAGAGAAAGAGGCACCAAGCAGAAGAAGTGAGCGAGGCAAAAAGTATTTTTCTGGCCACTATGAGCCACGAGTTACGACGACCTATCAATACCATATACGGATTTTCACAATTAATCAGAGAGAAGGGTGTCGAAGTTGATGAGTTAAAAAAGTTTAATCAACGAATTTACACCTCGTCTATGATAATGCGAGATGTTGTGAATAACCTTCTTGATTTTTCCAAGATTGAAGCAGGGGTTTTGGAGGTCAATAGCAGGCATTTTAATTTGGCTCTCCTGGCGAACGTTATAATGGAAGCATGCTCGTTTAGAGCAACCGAACGAGACATTGAGTTTGTGGTATCGATGTCAGATAACTTGCCGAAAGAGGTGGTTGGGGATGAATATCATCTCCGCCAAGTGCTAATCAACCTTGTTGATAATGGGATTAAGTTTACTAAGGAGGGTCGTGTTGAGCTCAAAATATCCCATAGGCCGGGCGATTATAAAAATGACATAGTTTTAAGGTTTGAAGTGAGTGATACCGGTGTGGGTATTTCTGAATATTTTCAGAAAACTTTATTTGATAAGTTTTCTCAGGAACCCAATGAAGATAATGTTGGTGGCACGGGTTTAGGCTTATATGTTGCGAAGGAATATGTTGATGCCTTGGGCGGCGAACTCCAGCTGAAAAGTGAGTTGGGAGCAGGCAGTTGTTTCCAGTTCGAGATAGTAGTGGCCCGCCCAGATGACGAAAGAGACTTGCTGGATAGCAGGGATGGCCCTATGACGACGAATGCTGAGTTGCAAAGGGGAGGGCGAATATTGTTAGCTGAAGATGATGCCATGACCCAAGAAATGGTGCTTCACTTCTTAGAGGGGTATGAGGTGACTGTGGTTCAACATGGTGAGGCCGTAGTGGCCGCTGTTTGTGACAGAGAATTTGATTTGGTACTGATGGATTTACGAATGCCTCAGCTAGACGGAATTAGAGCGACAAAAAAAATCCGTGAAATATTTACAGCAGAAGAACTCCCAATAGTGGCCATGTCTGGTAATGCTTTTTCCGCCGACATCGAAGAATGTCTAGAAGCCGGAATGAATGATCATATTGCGAAACCGGTGAAAAGGGATGATTTGATACATAAAATTCAACGTCAGCTCGCTAGAACAGGGGCAGCTTATCGCCCTCTATCTCGGAGTCTTGAGAACAGCTTTGTGCATCGTTTAGCGAAAGACAATCATTTCTCCTTCGATTTGATCAGTATGTATAGCACTTTGGGAGAGAATGAGGAGTTGCTTGTTAGNCAGCTTCGTCACTTNCTTAATGAATATGGCGGATATGTGGTGACGATGGATGGCTTGTTGGGATCAGAGGATTACCGTGGATTGTCCCATTATGTACATAAGCTGAAGTCATCAGCATTGCTATTGGGCGCAACAGAATTAGCAACTTGTTGTGAGGAGATGGAGTTATTATTAGAGGATAAGGGATTCGATGGTGATCGAGAAAAAGACGGATTAAAAAGTCAGTCAATAATAGCTCGATCCCTATTAGCGCCNGTGCTTGATAGTGTAGATACTTTGCTTGAATTAATAACGAAGGAATCACCAGTCGTTGAAACGGTTGACGTGGGTACTGAAGAGGAGTGTGGCTAGTATGACCGAAGCTGTGACGACAGAGACGACAGAGGCGACAGAGGCGAGCAGTTTGGTATGGATTGTTAATAACAACCAACAAACAGCAGATGAGTATGTAGCTGTTTTTGGTGGTTTTAAGGTGGAGTTAATTGAGTCAAACTCCATAGGAGGGCGATTTGAAAAAGGAGAAGAGCCCAAATTAATTGTGGTGTCGACGAGGGAGTCCGCGGGGGACCGCAGCGGTTTTTTCTTGATAAAACAAATTCGCAAAGTATTTGAGGTTAGGTCTGTTCCCATACTGATGATATCGGCTGATACTGACGCTCACGAGGAGGCAGAATCATTGAACCGAGGGGCAGACGAGTATTTTTATGAGCCATTATCTCCGGCGTTGGTAAGCGTTAAAGCTGTGGGTNTAATGCGGTATTATAACGAGTTGAATACCGCTGTGGATAAAGGGGTTGTTACCTGGAAATCGCTCTCAGAAGGGGTGGATAAAAATATGCCTCTGTGTTCATTGGCATTGGTTGATGACGAAATCAAACATCGTGAAATCTTAGAGTATGCCTTAGAACATCGATATAAAATTACGAGTTTTGTTTCAGGNATAGATGCCNTAGNTGCAATTCGAGACGATAAATTCAGTTTGGTGATACTCGATATAAAAATGCCGAACATGGATGGTTACGAGGTGATTGATATTATGCACGGGGAACATTTGATTGAGAATACCCCAGTGATTTTCGGCACCGGAAAAACTCGTATTAAGCAAATAGTAAAAGGCCTACAAATGGGGGCCGTGGATTATCTTCAAAAACCCTACGTTGCCGACATTGTGAGGGCCCGGATTAATGTGCAGCTCACGAGAGCAATTAAGCTAAGGTTGATTAGGGAGGCATTAGCTTTGGAAGTTGAGGCTGTTTAAATGTGAAAATATTTTATGATTTAAAGGTGGGAGCAAACGTTGTGTATGCTTCTTCTCAGCCATTTATTGGACTCGGATTTATGAAATCGTTCATGCCATATTTGATAGCAATTCAAGCTTGGAATAGTTTTGTTTATGGGTAATAGATTGATGTCGTAGAATTCAGTCCAGATTAAGCCCAGTTTTTTCGGCACCACAGAAACATAATCACTGTCTTGGATTAAGGTAGGCAATACAGAAAAAGAGGAGACTTCTGTATTAGAAGATATTTTAATTCCCTTCTCATGTTCAGTTATGCGTTGCACAGGAATGTCGCCTTTTAGATTTTTAAATGCGGTGGCTATCTGTTTGCTATGAAGCTCAGTTAGAGTGGTGTCAGTCCCGGCAATAGCGCTCCAACTATCGGTTAAAATACGTTGTGATTTCAGTTGTTCGTTAGCTTGAGCCAGGGATTTGTCTGCGTGAATAAGTAGGTCAATAGAGCCATCGCGTAATGCGGAAAGTAAGTCAGAACGATATCCTGGGAGTTTTGTCAGTGAGCTGGGTATATTAACAACGCTCAGGGAAATGGTTTCATTGCGTGCGTGAATAACGTCTTGAACTCGAGTAAGCGCTANTTCACTAAAGTAATCATTGCAAGCGATCGTAAAGTGAAAGGGTGCNTTGCTATCGAAGCGNTGGGCATCTTGAATGGTATTGATAATACCGTCTAAGTTGGGNTTTAGTTTGGCGTGCAGCGAAATGGCTTTCTCCGTTGGCACCATGCCATTTTTAGTGCGAATAAAAAGATCATCACCAAAGCGATTCCGCAATTTTTTCAATAAGGCACTAGCGCCCGCTTGAGTGATTCCCAGTTGAGCTGCAGCCTTTGAGGTGTTTTGCTGCTCAATCATAATGTCAAAAAATATCAGTTGCTTAAGTGATAGGTCCATAATTAAGGCAGTATCCGGGATTCTATTATGAAATTGTCGTTTTTATTTTGTTTGAGATATTGTTCATGGAGTTAGAATGATATCACTTGTCAACGACTGTGTAACGACAAACATATATCAGGTATTATTATATTATATATAAGTAATTATTGTATCAGTTCTATTGATTCTAAGCTCAAACATTAAATATAAATAATAGTTATAAGTATAACAATATAAAGTGTTTAGACAATATTGTCTCNTCAATGCAAAATCCGCGTCAGATTACTTCGAGAATGAAGATCTATCCATTGCTCATACGCATTCAGTATTTGCAACGAGTTGTTGTTTTTAAATTACTGCGAGGTGTCCAATGCTCGACCTAATTACCATGATCGAGTCAATTGAAAAAGAGGCGGACTCTAAAGAAAGTGAAGTGACCTGTTCAGCCGAAGAAACCACAACTGAGTCTGATGCTCCTAGTGCTGATGAGGAATTACAGTTTCGGCTATTGCGAGAGATAGCGCGTTTGGAGTGGTTACTGGGCCAGGTAGCAAAGGGTCCTATGGGAACCCGTCAAATTCTCGCTAACGCCTATCAAGATATGATTGAGCAGAGAAGGGAGCTATTGAAGCGCCTGTCAACATAGGGAAATGAGAACGTGGAGCAAAAAAGTGAGTCTATTTCAAATGGCAAAAGATTACATTAATAGTCAGTATCCGGATGAAGAAGCTCGGTCCCAGTCAGCTAGTAGTTGGCAGGGACCGTTCATCTTACCGAATAAACTTTCTGACTATTACCAACACTTTGGACCGGTGGATTTAAGGTTGGGTGGTAGCTACAGTCCTTTTTACCTGCCTTGCTTAGATGAGCTATGGCAGTACCAAGCTGGCTACGGGTATGACCCAGGATCGGGAATACTGCTTGAGGGTTGGAGCCATGATTGGCTGGCCATAGGTGATGACGGATATAGGCCGTTTATCTTTTCGATCAGTAGCGGAAAAATTCTTTTTGATCCCTATAGTGACGGCATGTGGGAACCGACGGTGCTGTTTAGTAGTCTCGAAGAAATGATACAGATTCTATGTGTTGTGGGTAGCATCATAGCCTCTGCGGATAATGATCTACGGGATCATTCTCTGGTGATAAAACGCAAGTACAAAGAGGATGCGTTTTTACGAGTGGTGGAAATGACAAGAAGTTTAGAAAAAGCCGAAACCATACTGACGTTGTTGTCATGGTATTAGGCAGAGCTGGTTAAGGATTGTGAGTGAGTTGATGTGGCGTGTTTTCCCCTCTTGCCAGTATTGGGAATGAGGGGTTTTTTTGATGCGAATTTATTTACACCCTTAATTTATTTACACCCTCTAAATTTATTGGAGCAGGAATCGAATCTTGCGTTGCTACAGCTTAAAATAACCTACCGCCGAGCTCATTCCTTCGGCTTGATCTACCATGCCTCTACTTGTGGTCGCAATTTCTTCTACCATGGCAGCATTTTGTTGAGTCATGCTATCCAGTTGATTAAGTGCGAGCTTAATTTCTCCTATACCCTCACGTTGGCTTTCTGTGGCGGTGCAAATTGAATTCATTCCAGCGCTGATGCTGGTGATGGTNTCTGCTATTTCACATAGCATTTTACCCGTTGCATTAACTTCTGTTGAGTCTTCTACTACTAGCTTATTCGAGTCCTCCAGGAGGTCTTTTATTTCTTTCGAAGCGTCCGCAGACCTTAAGGCTAAGTTTCTTACTTCGCTAGCGACTACGGCAAACCCACGACCTTGATCTCCAGCTCGTGCTGCTTCTACCGCCGCATTGAGTGCTAATAAATTTGTCTGAAATGCAATTCCGTTAATCACTTCAATTATAGAGGTGACCTTATCGCTCGCATCAGAGATATGCTCCATAGAGGACTCAGCTCGCTTCGCAACTTCCTTACCTTCATCGGCCATGGTTTTTGAGGTTTCGACAACTTGTCCTGCGTCTAGCGCTTCCATGGAACAGTTCTGGGCGTCCTCCTCTAATCCTACAATGCTACTTGCTGTTTGCTCTAAAGTAGCGGCCTGCTGTTCCGTTCGGTCGTTTAGATCCTCATTGCCTAGGGCAATTTCCTCCGACGCTTTAAGCACCGTTTGAGCCATCAACTGGATGTCTTTAACTATCCCGCCAAGGTCTGTTGCCGTTTTATTTACTGATTGCTTAACTTTGTCAAATTCCCCTTGGTAATTTCCTGTAATACGAGAACTTAAATCTCCCTTGGCCATTTGATCGAAAACAAAGCCCAATTCGTCAAAAGTATCGCCAATTAGTTTCATTAAATCGTTTAACGAATCGCTCAAAGTGGCGAAGAAACCTTCTTTCCCCTCTGCTGAGATTCGATCCGATAATTTTCCTTTCGCAGCGGAGAGCACCAGTGTTTCGACTTCATCCATTACCGCCTGTAGGTTATCAGCGGTTTGGTTCGCCTTCACTGCTATCTCGCCAAAGGTGCCTTCATACTGTTTCTCAATGCGGTGGTTTAGGTTGCCAGCGGCTAGGGCCTGCATCATTAATTGGGTATCATTGAGGGAGCTGCTTACCGAATCGATAAGACCATTCAGACTGTCGCTGAGACTGAGGAAAAACCCTTCTTTGCCCTCTATGGCTATTCGATCCTTCAGGTGTCCCTTTGAGCTTAATGTCACTAAATTTTCAACTTCACTCATCACAGACTTCAGGTTATCAGCGGTTTGGTTTGCTTTTGCTGCTATTTCGCCAAAGGTGCCTTCATACTGTTTTTCAATACGGTGGTTTAGGTTGCCTGAAGCCAAGGCCTCCATCATTATTTCTGTATCATTTAATGAATCGCTGACACTATCGAGCAGGCTGTTAAGTTTTTCGCTCACCAATAAAAAGAAACCGGATTTATCGCTAGTATCGATTCTGTCTTTAAGGTTGCCTCGACTGGCATTTAAGATAAGGCTGTCTATTTCTGATTCCACTAGTGATTCATTGGTTTTATTGGTCCATTCTAGGGTCGCACCTATGGCCTGATTGTCGCTATCGACAACGGGAGTGGCGTTAACGAGAAATACTTGGTTATCCAGAACAATTTCTTGCATACTAAATCCAGTTTGCAATTGATCTGAAAGCTCACTTTTATTAGAAGAATGAAACATGCTGAAGGTTTCATTCAGTTTAACCGACACACTATCAATTGTGGCGGCCATCGCGGTGAGCGATTAGTTCAAATAGATCAGTTTGTTACTTGAGTCGACAATGGCAATGCCTTTTTCAACGCCATCTAAAGATTGTTTTATTCGACTGTTATCTTTAAATATAAAAATAAAATAGAGCAATGCGTTAGTCATGCTACCCAACTCGTCTTTTCGACGGCTGCCCTTCACCTCAGAATAAAATTCACCAGAGGCGACTGCACTCATGACTAATTGTAGGTTTTTCATCGGGCCGAATAAGTTTATCTGCAGCAAAACCAGTGCAACGCTAACGCCAACGACACCCAGCAGCACAAAAAGGCCAATGGTTAATATTTGAGTTTTTGCTAGGGAATTCAAAAATGCGGTAATGTCTTCCTGCAGCACTAAGTCTAATGCGGGTTCTCCATTTGGAAGCTTAAGCGTGTAGTCTATTTCTAATATTGCATCACTGATATTTGCCCAATTGTTGCTCTGATATAGTTCTTGCTGATCGAGAGATCTGATAGTCAAAGGGGCCCCCAAGACAAGATCAATCGTCTTTAGATTATGTGCTGGCGCGACAACTACTTCAATGTAGCCCGCTAAACTTAACCCACCCACGGGATAAAGCAGGGAATAGTAGGCCGTTTTATCAGATTGCCATAACATCCCTAGTGGCTTAAATCGGTCGGCTTTTTCTCGCTTTGACGCTTGGTCGTCAATGGACTGAGGTAGTGTTGTGGGGAAGTTTTCTAATCCGTCTTTACTGGCGCCCAGAAACCGTAATTTTTTATCATAAGCGCGGACTTTAACAAGATCGATAATGCCGGCGGTGACATATCGTTGTCGAAACTGCTGGCTAAGTTCGGCAGCAAGTTCTGATTTTTGCGCGTTATTCAGCGGCGCCTTTTTGCCTTTTTTAATGAGCTTTCGAACCGCTTTGACTTTTTGAATCGATTGGGCTAATTCACTGGTGGTAACAAATAGTTCAGAAATAACTTCATTTGAAGCCACTTCCACAACTCGTGCCAAAGTCTTAGTCTGGGCATCCATCGCTGCAAGCTTGACTTGATAGGAGGCAAATATTGATAAGGCGATAGCGGCTATGCTAATGCCCACCAAAACCGCAATAATAAGCGGTTTTGATGATAGATCTTTTAATACCATGGTCGGTCCTTGCTGGTATTACTCGTCCGTTAGAGCATGAATTGGACCAGCGTGTTGGCTAATCCTTAGTCACAGGTAAACCCTTATTGCTCCATTCTTCCCAGCCACCGCGAAACCAGTAAATATTCTTGTAGCCTTCTTTCACCGCCATTTTTGAAGATTTCACACTGCGCCCACATTTTGGTCCATTGCAGTAGAAAATAACCGGAGTTTGCTTAGTTGCTAGATGTTTAGCTAAAACGGCAGGATTTGTATCAGTGTCCGGTATTCCTAAAGAGCCCTCTATATAGCCCTTTTCTCTGTCTTCGGACTTGCGGGCATCGATAATGACGAGATCGTCGAATTCATCGACTAAATCAAACAATTTTTCGGCCGTGACCTTCATTGTCCCGGCGATGGAATCAGGGGTTTCCTCTCCGGCAAAGGTGAATTGGCTGATAACAAAAAATGATAGCACTATCAATAATTTGCTTGTAATGTGTTTAACCATTAGTTCTAACTCCACTGTTTAATAATGTATGCGTATTAATCAGCTTAGATAAAACAGAGTAGTCTGCTTTGAATATATTCTTATCAACAGGGTGTTTTGAATAACTTCTGGAGCTAAAAGA
>JAESQG010000299.1 GCA_016765265.1 Pseudomonadales bacterium
ATCAGCTTTGTTCAATGCCTAAAGCTTCGCACGGCTTTATTCGCATAGGGTGTTATTTCTTATAGCTTTTTTTATTTATCGTGCCGGCACTAAATAGTCGTCAAAACTGCGGTATTCTAGGCTATCTTTAACAAAGACATCGCCGTTGCGGATACCCTCATCGAGCAGTTTATATAAGTATATTTCATTTCTATGTGCTATAATTTTCTTATGCCGTTCGTCTCCGGCTGAATCCTCTTTAAGATATTTTTTATCATTTCTCTTCATAAGCCGACCATCTATCGCTGGAGCCAATTCTTTCGAATGAAGCGCTGCCTTGACTGATTTAATTTGCTGATCCAGAACGGTATTGCATCGGCAACCAAAATCGAGCACTCTTAATAATGGTCTCAGATTTGTAATAATTTGACGGAATTGGTTGTCGATGTATTCCCATTTAAAGAAAGCTTTATCTGGTTTTACACTACTCATCTTCTGGCTAACCAATGGGATATTATCTTTAGAAATAATATCAAAAGCACTATTTCTTACTGAGCCGAAAGCAACGTTGTTTTTAATACTGTCGTCTACGAATAGATTTAAAAGAAGAGGAACATTCTCAATATGGCTAGCCAGCTCTAAGGCTTGCCTGCTTGCACAGTCTTCTCGATACACCTTTGCTTGATCGTCAAAGGCCTTATAAGCCACCAAAAAAGACAGCGTTAAAATATCATTAGAAATACGTAACCGAGTAGCGACAAAACAGGTTAAATAGATCAATGCTTTCTCTGGTTTTAATTCCCTAAGGTCACGTATGTTGTACTTTTGGCAGCGTGTCGCAAAATATCTAATATTACCCTCAGTAAGTTTAAGGTTTTCAATGACTCTAAAGGCGTCCTTAGATAATTCGGTTAATGTTTGGTGACGGGAAATCTCTCGCTTATTTTCACCGGATTTGTAGGCTTTCGCCATTTTTTTAAGATCGTTGAACTTGCCCTGTTTTTCATCACTATCAAGAAGGCGGGTAAAGGACTCATGGTTTGGAAGATGTTTACCCATTAGTTGAGATAACCGAGTCTCTTCAGTATTAATTGCATTTGATATTATATTTTGAAGAGTGGAGTAACGCGGTATCGCCACCTCTTTCAATTTAAGAAACGCTATCGCATCGTGAAATAGCTGGGTCTCATCGATATAAGATTTCGCACGTCTTTCCAGCTGATTCAACAAATCGAGACATACAGATTGATCACACCGTTGATAGCCAACCATGGCAAAGACTAAATTATAAAGTCGGCTTCGAGTCTGTCGGTTTAGGTTTTTCTTTTTCCTCGTAGCGCTTGGAAAATATCTTTCGGCAACATAATTATAATCTTCTACAATGTCTCCCCAGCGATAGGTTAAACAAACCGGTTTTAATTTAAAATACCCTAGCATAAGAATGAGGTGTATTCGATTTCGGTGTAGATTAAGGCGATTGACGAACACAAGCTCATCATCAGTGAGTGTGAAAAAATATTCTCTCTCGTGTAGGGGAAATGTTGGTACGCTATAAAGCTCTCGGGCTTCAGGTAACGATAAAATGGATAAACGCTTGGGTTGAGATTTCATAAATTCCTCCAGGAAAAAGGAGGATTGTACTATCAGTGAATTGTCTAAAGATAAATCAAGAATAGGGAAAAAAGCCTGGTGTCTATTTGGTATCCAGCTCTAGAGACCGCATGAACTCTAGGTTACAGAGATATGTGTGACATTTGGAGGGGGATCCCGCTAGAAGGCCGATTGAGAGTATCGTTATTTTTAAGTTCTAGTGTTTTGGGCGTCAAATCTTTAAGCATGGATAAGCCCTCGTTTAGTGTAAAGAAATATATGCCAATAAATAGGATTTGTCAAGTAAATAATGTCTGCTGTAGGTTTGCATATATCCTATTATAATAGGATATTAATGGTTTTTACCTATACTTTATAACAGCCTTCACTTATTTATAGCGGCATATTTAACTTTACATTAACGGCATAATTAATTTTACACTCATATCAGTATTAGCTTGGAGTCATATATCCGTTAGTTTTGCAATTTAGAAATGAAAACACCAAAACAAATAGCTTCGGCTGCATCGAATAACGACGAAGTAATTTCTCTCAACAATTATCGATGGGAAAAGCACTGTCGCGGGCTCTATCAATTTCCAGTAGCAGCCTAAAATTAAGAAAACGCACAGGACAGGTTGGAGAGCTCTCTGTGTTTCAAAAGTGGAATTATGAACTATTTCATTAGCAGGGAAGGAATTGGATATGGGTGACGTGGATAATCGGGCAACAGCCCACCCATCATGTTACCCACCTGGAGAGACGTTGTTGTAAAAGCGAGGCTGTTCGCCCTTGCCCGAATTTAGCGTGTCATTAGACTAACAGTGGTTAAACCACTTGTTACTGCATCAGGCACTAACTTTACGAAATTTCAGCGATTGCTTTTTCATTAACTTAATCATGGTAGCGCGAGGCAAGGCTTTAGAGACCAGAGCCGCTATCTTGTTTGACCTGCCCGTTACACAAATTAACTCGCCTTTCATCACCGCATTATAACCTTGGCTGGCAACGCTGGCCGCATCAAGCCATTGGCTCTTGTGTACTTTGCTCGCCATCTCCCTGGTNCCNGTNACNTCGTGAAATTCTGTTAAGGTCAGCCCAGGACATAGGGCCGATACCTTAATACCATGCTCCCCCGCTTCGGCTTGAAGGGTGTGAGATAAGCTGATGCCAAAAGACTTTGCGCCAGCGTAAAGGCTTTGTCCCGGCGAGCAGGGTATAAGACCATTCAAAGAAGAGACATTGATGATTCTGCCGTATTTGCGTTCCACCATGCCTGGGAGAAAAAGATGGCATAAATGAGCGACGGAGGTGACCAGGACTTGGATAAAATCCTGCTGTTGTTTCCATGTTGTGCTGATGAAGTAACCGGGTACGCCATAACCCGCATTATTGACCAAGCCATCAATTTGAATATCTAGCTTACTCACTTCGTCATATATAGCTTGAGGCGCCTGGGGATCAGCGAGGTCTGCTGCAATAACGGTGATTTTGCTGTTGTATCGCTGACCGAGTTTATCGGCTAGTTCTTCAAGTTGCTGTTGTCGTCTAGCGGTGATGACCAGGTCCCAGCCTTCTTGGGCAAATTTTTCGGCAAATGCTTTGCCAATACCGGAGGAGGCGCCGGTAATGAGAACGGTTTTCCTATTCATATTTTTCCCCGAACTAAGGTTTAGTGTGTGCTGAATTACAGCAATACCTAGGACTTAATTTCATGGGATCTTAACCTATACCGAGGACAAAATGGCTCTTTTGGCCCCAAATATTGTGATCCAAAGGCGTTTTCTAGGATTATTGGCTTAGCTCTGGTAAATTGCGGCCAGCCAGTTTGTTTGATAACAGTTTAAAATCGGTTTAACCAGGCAAGTTGCTACAAATAGTTTGAATTACCCATCTGCTAGGAGAGGAAATATGTCCGCAGCAAGTAGAAAAGAGTCGCCGGAACAGGCGGAGTATAGAGCCCACTGTCGAAAGTGGTTGAGTGAAAATAAGCCTGCTACACCCACCGTTAGACTACCCGAATCACCTGTTGAAATTATGACCGTCGAGCAAATGGATTATCTCAGCGCATGGCAAAAATCAGCCTATGAGGGTGGATTGATAGGTTGTGATTACCCCAAATCACATGGCGGCGGCGGGTTAACTGATTGCCAGCCCGTTGCGAATCAAGAGATGCAGGCTGCGGGCGTACCTATGCTGCCCAATGTTATTGGCTTAGGGATGGCTGCCCCCACTATTTATCATCATGCCAAAGAGCCGTTGAAAGAGCGGCTATTGCCTTTGCTTTTTTCGGCAGAGAATATTTGGTGTCAGGGTTTTAGTGAGCCCGGTGCGGGATCAGATTTGGCTAACGTGCAGACCTTCGCAGAGCGAGTAGGGGATAAATGGGTTATTAACGGGCACAAAGTGTGGACGTCATTGGCACACTTTGCGACTTGGATGATTATCTTAGTGCGTACGGATAAATCGGATAAGCACAAGGGGCTGTCGTATTTTGTTGTTCCTATCAAAGAAGCCCTAGGTAAGGGCGTTACTGTTAGACCGTTGATTAAAATTACTGGTGAAACTGGTTTTAACGAAGTGATATTTGAGAATCTCGAAGTGACAGATGATTATCTACTGGACGAGGTGGGTAATGGTTGGAAGGTGGCGATGACCACCTTATTACATGAGCGTGGTGCGGGGCCGTTGATATCACCTTCAGCAGGGCGTGGCGTAGTGAAAAAGGAGAGCGCCGGTGATGCCTATAGCCTGATGACGCTGGCGAAGGAGTTTGCGCGAGATGGTAAATTGGCAGCGGATGATCCGGTGATCCGAGATCAAATTATGCAAGCGATAATCCGTCAAGAGGGATCTAAGCAAGACGCCAGACGAGCGCGAGTTAATGCTTTATGTGATCACCCTATGCGAATACCACTGCAATCTAAATTGCTGATGACTGAAATACGTCAGGATTACGCCGCCTTAGCCCTAGAGATTCAAGGGGCCGCTAGCTCCCTTTATATGGGGGACGAGAATGCCCCTGCTGCCGGGGCATGGCCGTTGGCATACATGAACTCCTATGGCATGACCATTGCCGCGGGCACTAGTGAGGTGCAGCGTAATATTCTTGGAGAAAGAATCTTGGGGCTGGCCAAATCCAAATAAGATAAGTCTAAATAAAACAGGGCTTAAATAAAGCTAGGCTTAATAAAACTAAGCCTAATAAAACTAAGAATTTAAT
>JAESQG010000300.1 GCA_016765265.1 Pseudomonadales bacterium
ATGCACCAAACAAACCGCGCCGATACCTACCATATGAGCAAGACCTACTTTCGCATCAGGCTGTTGGCGCGCACCGGCTTCTCCTCTGAGTTGTCGGGTCACCTCTACTATCTGCCCAGTGCCTGTGGGTCCGATGGGATGCCCCATCGCCAATAGTCCGCCAGAAGGACTCAACGCACAGCGGCCACCGATATCAAAAGCACCTGATGCGATTAATTCTGCAGCCTCGCCTTCGCCACAAAGTCCCATTGCTTCTGCATATAATATTTCTTCGATACTAAAAGCATCGTGTAGCTCAACTACATCCACTTCCTCAGGTGATAGACCGCTTTGATCATAAGCTTTGAATACAGTGCTTTTAGTCAGAGCTGAATCGATATCTGTACCTGCTGGATATAATTGTTCTGAGGCAGAAACCGAAGCCATTACTTTGACTAAACGACCTTCATCAATATTAAGTCGAGCAATAGCATCTTCAGAGACAACCACCACCGCAGCAGCGCCTTCGCCCACGGGACAACACTGTAGTCTTGTCAGAGGACCTGCCATAAAGGGAGGTTCAAGCACTTCTGCCATAGTTCTTTCTTTTTGTCTTTGTGCAAAAGGATTTAACGCACCGTTACGGTGATTCTTAACGGCAACAGATGCGAGATGCTCTGATGTAATACCACTCTGAGCCATGTATCGATTAGCCAACAGCGCAAAGTGGGCAACAGGTGCTGTCCCTCTACCCACAAGGTCTCTACCTCTGCCCGCACTTGCACCCTTCAGCGGTGGCCCTGGTTTATCAACCCCTGCCGCCATCGATACATCGGTTAGCCCGCAGGCCACATCGATGCAGGCTTGACGAAACGAAGTGGAACCCGATGCAGATGCGTTCTCGACCTGAGCAATAGGAATACCAGTAGTGCCTAGATGCTTAATCATTGCTCGGCCTGGCGCCATACCTAATAAAGCCGTTCCTAAATAAAAAGATTCAATATCCTTCCAGCTTATATCAGCATCAGATAATGCAGAACGAATCGCAGTGAGGCCTATTTCAACGTAGGATCGTTCCGACTTGCGCTGATATCGGTCTAAACCAATCCCAACAACATAAACTGGGCGCATTTCCTTTATGGATTTAGTCATGTTATTTACCCTCTCCATAAAATCTGACCACTGATTTTTCATCAATTGTCTCTACCCGGCCCGCCACAGAATCACCGATATTCAACGCCACATCATGGCCTAGTATTGCTCGTATAGTGGGCCCGTTGTCTAGTTCAATGGTACAAAGGGTGAAAGATTTGTCACTACCTGGTTTGATATCTGCAAACGAGAGTGACCGTCCTTGCATTGAAAACCTTTTACTACTAAGACCCTCTCCATAAGTGCCACACTGTTCGCAGCCAAATTCCACCGCCGGAAACCAAGAGTACTGACAGTGCCCACATGTGGTACCTAGAACAATAGGCCTTCCGTTCTCGAGGATGAAGGGTTGGGTTGATTCCGCCATTTTTTAATATCCTTTATTTATATCGAATCCCTGTTTTATTAGAGAATACTATCAAGAAATGAATAGAAATAAACACATCCAGATGAGAATACTTTGATTTGATCTACAAAAGTCCGTACATTTATTGGTAACCAAACAACAATTGGTATTTGTGGCGTTACCAGGACATAGGATGTCTTCTGAGCGGCGGTGGCGATAAAGCTCACAGTCCTCAGTAATATGGAATTATAGTGGCTGATTACACACTTTTATCTATCATACCTGCTCTCATTCCCTCTCCTATCGACGTCGCCTTTTTATCAACGAATAAGATATTCACACTTTTTATTAACACGCTTTTATGGGGAGTTAAATTATGAAAAATGGCCATGCCTTATTAACAGGAGCTTTAGGTGGACTGGGCACCGCTATGACCGTTGCTTTAAGCGAAGCAGGAATTCCTATTATTGCCACTGATCGACGGCGGGAGGATTTTGAACCTTGGCGCGACAGCTTACCGGAGGTTGCACGGGACAATATCAGCTTTTATCCATTAGATGTGACCAAAGAGCAACAGGTCGACGAACTTGCTGAGGTATTAAAATCTCGAAATATTCATATTTCATATTTAATCAATAACGCAGGTATCCAAGGGGCAGCTAAACCATGGGAAATGACCACAAAGACCTGGCACCGAGTCATGCAGGTGAACATTGATGGCACTTTTTTTCTTACCAGAGCGTTTAGCCAGGCTATGTCCGAGTCAGGTTTCGGACGTATAGTGAATATTGCTTCATTATTTGCTTATCACCCGGGGCGTGGTCAGGGCCCCTACGCAGCGGGCAAAGCCGCCATCACAGGCTATACCCGTTCCTCAGCGCTTGATCTCGCTTCAACCGGTGTCACAGTCAATGCCATTGCACCAGGTTATATTTGGCACGAAAGGCTAGCAGAAGTGTTTGCCGGTAATAGCACGCCTACATTTGATGAAGTACCAATGAAAAGGTCTGGAAAACCGGAAGAGATTGCGGCAACTGTTGCCTTTCTTGTTTCGGAGGGCGCCGGATATATTACGGGCCAAACGATACACGTCAACGGTGGCTTATATCTCCCAGGATAAAGTCATAGGAAGTGCATAAGCAGGCGGGAATTGCGGTCCTAGTCCACATTATTAGGCCCGCAAATTATAAGGGCCGCGCATTATTGGAGCTGCAAACAATCCAGCATGTAAAATGGGTTGAGGAATTAAGAGGAGAGAACAATTATGATGACCAATAGCTACGCGTCGATCTGGGAAAGTATTTCAGACATCGTACCAGATCGACCCGCCATTATTCATGGTGACACAACCCGTACATGGCGTGAGTTCGAACAGCGATCTAGTCGCCTTGCCGGTGCTTTCGTTAAAGCGGGTCTAAAACAGGATTCTAAAATCGGTCACTATCTATATAACTGCAATGAGTACATTGAATCTCATTTCGCGGCCTTCAAGATGCGCGCTTCTCCCATTAATGTAAATTATCGTTATCTTGAAGAGGAGCTTATTTATCTACTGGACAACAGCGATAGCGAAGCCGTGTTATTCCACGGCCGTTTGGCAGATAGAATCGCTTTGGTTAAAGATAGTCTCCCAAAATTAAAACTACTGATCCAAGTGGAGGATGATACCAATACTCCCTTAATCGACGGTGCAGTGGCTTTTGAAGATTTCCTCGCAAGCGCGCAGCCCATGTCTCGGATTGAGAGATCTGAAGATGATATTTATATGCTCTATACCGGAGGCACTACGGGAATGCCGAAAGGTGTTATGTATCGACAAGGAGACCATAGCAAAGGGATGAGCCTGAGCTACGACTTTCGGGGTTTGAAGAGACCAAGAACAAATGAAGAGTTATCCAAAACCATTTTGTCCCTCGATGCAAAGGGTGCATTACCTGTATCCTTAGCTGCCTGTCCTTTGATGCATGGTACCGGTATTTGGGTGGGTGCATTTGCCCCGTTGATGATTGGCGGATGCGCTGTCACCATACCCAACATCCATTTCGACCCGGATGGTTTATTGCGTGAAGTGACTCGCGATAAAGTAACCGATTTAATCATCGTGGGTGATGCTTTTGCAAAGCCCATCGTTAAAGCTCTCGACGCTGCCGTAGAAGCCGGCACCCCCCATGATATTTCCTCCATCAGTATGGTGATATCCTCGGGCGTGATGTGGACTGCTGAAGTAAAACAACAAATGCTCACTCACCATGACATGATGCTAGTAGATGCTATGGGCTCTACGGAAGGCTCCATGGGTCGCTCCTTTACTAATAGAAAATCAGATAGCAAAACAGCAAAATTTGAAATGGGCGAGCATACTAAAGTCTTTAATGACAACGATGAAGAGGTTAAACCAGGTTCTGGAGAGGCGGGTATGATAGCCGCCGGAGGTATGGTGCCAGTGGGTTATTTTAAGGACCCTGAGAAAACCGCTAAGACCTTCCGTACTGTGGGCGGAGTTCGTTATAGTTTTCCCGGTGATTTCGCTACGGTTGAAGCAGACGGCAGCATTAAGCTACTAGGACGAGGATCCGCTTGCATTAATAGCGGAGGCGAAAAAATATTTCCGGAAGAGGTCGAAGAAGCAATTAAACGACACTCCTCAGTCTACGACTGTCTAGTGGTTGGCGTACCTGATGAACGATTCGGTGAGAAAGTAATTGCCGTGGCATCCCCACGGGAAGGCCAAATCTTGATTGAATCAGATCTTATTCTAGAGGCACGTAAGCACGTCGCGGGATATAAATTACCAAAGAAAGTCGTAGCTGTTGCCGAGGTTAAGCGCGCTCCTAATGGTAAGGCGGATTATAAATGGGCCAAAGAAACTGCAGTAGAAGCCACCTCGACTCTAGAGGCATCCATCGTATAAACAAGATCTTAACCACTTGAGGTGATGGAATAAAAACAGGAGAATGAAAACAGTCAATTCCTTATGGGTAATAAGGTCGCAGGTATTAACGATCTAGGTATTAGCGTTCGCGATGGGTTAATTTATCAAAACTGAGGACATATCGTGAGAGTCTCAGTGACGTTTAAATAATTTGACGACAACTGATTATTCATCTTATTGGAGTGTACCCCACTTATGGGTCCAATATAGTATAGGGGTTACACTCCAAAGAGCTTGCGTAAAAGCGACCTACATTTTTCACATGGACATTTTCCACACGGACATTATCCCGCTAGAATAGCTTTAAAAAACCTCACTTCCAGGGGCGCGAAATCGCCACAACATAATAAGTCCTATGGTATATTACACTTTATAATTGAATTAGAATAATTCGACTTACGGGCGGCGTTTTGTCCCCACAAAAAACACATAAAAGGTAGCCTCTATGGAAATCGCAATTGCAATCATAACCTCGCCACTATTATGGCTCACAATAGTCGGCCTATTTGCCCTCAAAAAAGGAATTCTTTTCGTCCCTCAAAACAGAGGATATGTGGTTTACACATTGGGAAAATACAGCGGAACTCTCAGTGCGGGGCTCAATTTTATTATCCCTTTTGTTCAGACCGTGGCTGCCGATAGAAACTTGAAAGAACAATCTTTAGAAATCAACTCTCAATCGGCCATTACCAAAGATAATATCACCCTACAGATAGACGGAATATTATTTATGAAAGTCACCGATGCTGCGGCTGCCACCAATAATATAAGTGATTATAAATTAGCAGTTATACAGCTCGCAATGACCACAATGCGTAATGCCATTGGCTCCATGGAACTCGACGAATGTTTTCAGAATCGAGATCTCATTAACGGCAGTATCCTCACAGCTATGACCGAAGCAACGGCACCTTGGGGTGTGCAGGTAACTCGGTATGAAATAAAAGACATTACACCCCCCCAATCGATTAAAGAAGACATGGAAAAACAAATGACTGCCGAGCGCGAAAAACGCTCCGTTATCCTCACTGCCGAAGGTGTTAAAACGGCGGCCATCACCAAGGCTGAAGGCGAAAAACGTGCTCGTGTATTGGCAGCCGAAGCCGAAAAAGCGCAACAGGTTTTAATGGCAGAAGCAGTAAAGGAACAGCAGGTACTAGAAGCAACTGGTAAAGCTGAAGCAATACGATTAGTTTCTGAAGCAGATGCCACGGCGCTGAAAGTAGTAGGGACTGAAGCGGCTACAACAGAAGGGAGACATGCGGTTCAATTGACGCTCGCTCAGCAAACAATAGAAGCTCATAGAGCCATTGCCGCTACCGGATCGGTTATTTTGACCGATGGTAAAACTGGCAACAATGTTTCTGATACCGTTGCCCAGGCTATAGCCGTGTCAAATGCACTGCAGCTTAATGATATACAATTATAAAACTAAGGATAAAGAATGGGCGCAATTGTAGATTATTTTTTAGAGCACCATGACAAGCTACTCTACCTTGTGGCCGGATTTAGTTTAGTGCTTGAATTAACGTTTATGGGCCTAAGTGGTCCATTGTTATTTTTCGCTATAGGCTGTTGCATCACAGGCATCTTTGCGAGCCTGGAGTTAGTTACAACATGGGAGTATGAAGTACTTTCTGTGGGTACTCTTTCACTATTAAGTGCGGTCATCTTATGGAAACCCCTAAAAAACTTTCAAGGCACGACCCAAGTAAGTGATAGTAGTAGTGATATGATTGGACAAATCGTTCCCGTCAGCGATGAAGTCACTATAAATGGCGGGAGTGTTCGTCATTCAGGCATAGACTGGCAGGCAAGACTGGATCTTAGCTCAATACACGAATCCTTGACGCCGGGATTAAGGGTGGAAATTTGCGCTGTGGACGGGAATGTGATGATCGTTAAAGAACAATCTTCAAATTCATAAGGACAGGATGATCTGGACGCAAGCACATTTACCGATACATCTTAAAAGCTTTACGCTATCGGGAAGCTCAGAGGCTCGTTCACTCTAGGAGTGAGTGAACGAGCCTCTCGCAAGTTTCCTTAATCAAACGTGATGACAGTACGAGTTACCTTTCCTCCATCCATCATTTTAAATGCTTCATTAATATCTTCCAGTGGCAAGCGTTCCGAAATCATGGAATCTAAATCCAATCTTTCTTGTTTGTAGAAGTCCAAGTAATCCAAAGCATCGATATGAAATCTATTGGACCCCATAAAGCAACCAATAATCGATTTTTCTACGTAAAAGTGGCCTGGATCTAACTCCAGCTTTTGCCCATGAGGAATCGCACCAACAATAATTGCCAGGCCGCGCGGAGCCAAGGAATAAAAGCTTTGCTGGGATAATTGCGTCAAGCCTACAGCGTCAAAGGCATAGTCAACACCGCCTCGACTTAATTTTTTGATCGCTTTAACGGGATCACCATCAGGACTGTCGGGGCCACCTAAGATGGTGTGAGTCGCACCAAATTTACGCGCAATGTCCAGTTTCTCAGGCACTAGGTCTATAGCGATAATTTGTTTTGCACCAGCAATCCGAGCCCCTTGGATAATAGAGATACCAATCCCGCCTGCGCCGAAAACAGCTACCGTGGACCCAGGTTTTACCTTAGCAGTATTTAGTGCTGCACCTACACCTGTAGTCACTGCACAACCAACCAAAGATGCACTATCTAAAGGAATATCATCATCGATCTTAACCACAGCGGATTCGTGCACTAACATTTTCTCGCAAAAAGCGGATAAGTCTGCAAATTGCGTCAAGGGTTTTCCGTCGAGAGAAATTCTAGGAGTGTCTCCCTTCTTACGCTGGCACGCTCTTCGATCCATACACAAATAAGGTCGCCCTTGTTGACATTGCTTACATCGTCCACAGAACATAGAGGTGCAGGCGATGACATGATCACCAACAGCAACAGATCTCACCGCCGAACCCACAGCTTCAACCACACCCGCAGGCTCATGCCCAGGAATGGTCGGCACAGGCCCTAAAATCGAGCCCTTAACAAAATGTAGATCGCTATGGCAAACCCCACAGGCAACGGTTTTAACCAACACCTCATTCGGTTGTGGATTATCAATTTCCACTTCTTCAATTTTAAGGTCTACCCCTTTTTCCCTAAATACCGCTGCTTTTGCCTTCATAGCTTTTCCCTTTTTTATTTATTTAAAGCGTTACTTTTAGTCTTAAGAAATTTAATTCACTCAATTCTAACGGTCCATCCTAAAGTACATATAGTAAAACTGCGAGGCTCCAAGATACTCCTCTCCAGATTCATTGAGAAGTTCTTTTGGCGTCTATTTCTTTGTTTATCGTGGAGATTAATGCCTTTGAATTTGGTTCTTGAAACCTATTATTAATCTTCTTATAGATTTAACAGACACTTCTCAGAAAAGATTCGGTATCTCAGGAGGCAGTAATGTAAATTCATTCTTATACATACTATTGTGTTGTTTCTAATCCTTATATTGACAATTACATATGATCGTCTTTGCCTTGGTCTAGCCAATCAATTAACCTTTCGGGGTTATCTAACTAGCAATAACCCTAGCTAATGCGCTAGTATATTGTGAAGATCCTTTACTACAATTTTAAACAGTTGTCACAAGCGAATAATAACTAAATTAGTAACCCATAAAATCAATGAAGACAAGGAGTCAAATAATGATACCTAGAGGAATCATCTCCGCAGACGGACACGTTTGCGAACCCGCTAATTGTTATGTGGATTTTATCGACCCAAAGTATAAAGCTGATGCACCCCGCCGTGTTGTACTAGAAGGTGGAATGGAAGCTTTCGAAATTACAGGAATGAGAAAGCCTACTCCTCTGGGCTTTATAGATGGAGCGGGTTTCAGCATAAAAGAACGTGCAAAGCGAGCAAAGACATTAACATTCGCTGGAGTCCGAGAAGGTGCCTACAAAGGTAATGAGCGCATACCTTATATGGATCAGGATGGGCTAGCTGCTGAAATAGTTTATCCGTCAGTAGGGATGGGCTTGTGCATGCACAGAGATGCCGAATACAAAAATGCATGCATGCACGCCTACAATCGATGGTTGCAAACCTTATGTGCTGAGCAACCCAATCGAATCTTTGGCTTAGCACAAACGGCAGTTATGAGTGTCGATAGAGCCATTAAAGACTTCGAAATGGGCAAGGAACTGGGCATGGTGGGAATGATGATGCCCGGCGATCCAATTTACGAAGATTACGACCATCCCGACTATGATGCCTTGTGGGAGTGTGCAACAGATTTGGATATGCCTATTGCTTTTCATATTCTGACTTCCCGCGCGGGTAGCTTACATACCAAAACTCGCGGTCATTCGATGAACGGTTTTCTGAGCATCATTCGAGCCGTACAGGATGTGGTTGGATTGATGGTATACGGTGGCGTGTTTGAGCGTCATCCAAAGCTTAAGTTGGTGGTGGCGGAAAGTGATGTCGGTTGGATTCCTCACTATATGACCCGTATGGATCATTCAGCCAAATTAAACGCTGAAGGTGGCATCATTAAGGGCCTATCGAAATTACCAAGCGAATACGTAAAGAACAACGTATATGGCACATTCCAAGACGATGTCACCGCATATCATTCACTCTACTTGATGGACTATAAACACATTTTGTGGGCTAGTGACTTCCCTCACACGGATTCCACCTGGCCAAGGTCGCAACAACTTATAAGAGAACAAACTCCCCACCTCACGGAAGAACAAAAACAGGCCATATTCCGTGATAATACAGCGACCCTGTTTAACCTTCCAGCAGGAAAAGAGTCCTGGCGAATGAAGGACGAAGAGGTGGAGGTCGCCTAAAAGTTTATACTATGAAGAACCTAGGCCGGTGTGGTTGCGACAAACAATCACACCGGCTTTTTTGTCGATAATTTTTGCCGCTAATTTTTGTTTATAAATAGCGGTTTCACAAACTCCCTCATTAATATGTAAAAAAATACATAAGGAACCACTAAAAAAGAGGTAAAATTTCATCGATCAGCCGCTGCGTTTGTAGCAGCAAGTCTTCATCATTCTCCCCGAGTGGGCGTAAAATAAATTTTGAGATGCCCTCATCAGAAAATTGTTTAATCCTTTCGATAATCTGAGACGATCCCAAGGCAATCGTGTGCGACATATCTCGATCGGGAGCGAACTTCGTCATTCTAGTCATTTCACTTTGATATGACGGGTCATCTTCGTTGCCAAATCGAAAGAAAAACCCTGTGCCATAATGATCATCATCGATCGATCGACCCGTTTCCTTTAAAGCGTCTATGATTGCTCTCTTTACCTTTCCTGCTTTTTTGGGCGACTCAAATCCAGCCTGCCAGCCTGTTCCCACACGAGCAGTGCGCGCAATAGCAGCTGGGCTACTGCCCCCGATCCACAAAGGCAACGACTGTTGAAATGGGATGGGGGAAATCCTCACGTTAGTATACTGGTAATAGGTTCCATCAAGGCTCACGGAATCTCCCCGCCATAAACCAACGACGATATCCAGCGCTTCATCGGCACGGCGACCTCGACCTTTGGTTTCTTGGCCAATAGCTTGCCATTCACGAGATTGCGCTGCGCCAATACCAAATGCAGGAAGTAACCGCCCCTTACTAAGAAAATCAATAGTCGCGCATTGTTTGGCTAACAACAGCGGATCTCTTAAACCCACTGAAGCTACGTTCATTCCAAACTTAATGCGTTGTGTAGCACCGGCTATAGCGGCCATAGTGCTCATGCATTCGAGAAACGGCTCTTTGGACACCAGCCGATCTGTCTGCCAAAGTGAATCGATTCCACCTTGTTCACAAACTTGCACCCATTCCCAAAAGCTATCCACTTCTTCAAATGGAAACCGCGCTATACCCAGTCCTATTCCAATAGCCATCGTTTAACCCGAACCTTCTCCTGCTGCGATCATTAGCGGTTAATTATTTCAAAAGACTCTCTGTTAACTTCACCCAATAACTTGTGCCATAGGCAGTTGTATCATCGTTAAAATCGTACTCTGGATGGTGCACCATGCACCCGCCCTCACCTACCCCATTACCAATGAATATGTAAGCACCCGGTTTATTTTCCAACATAAAGGCGAAATCTTCAGAACCCGTAATGGGCTCAACACTATCATTTACGTGGCTTTTACCCACCACTTGCGACGCGGCATCAATGGCAAAAATAGTCTCTTCAGGCGTATTCACTAAAACGGGGAAAACTTCCTCCATGTCAATCTCTGCAGTGGCACCGTGTGATAACGCGATACCTTTAACCACTTCTACCAATCTCTTTTTTATTAAAGCGCCAACCTCTTGCTTAAAGAAGCGTGCGCCACCTGCTAGGGTAACCTCATTGGGGATCACATTGTAAGCTTTCCCCCCATGAATTTTCGTCACGCTTAATACTGCGGAATGCTGTGGATCTACGTTCCGGCTGACGATAGTCTGCAAAGCTTGAACAATTTCAGACGCCACGACGATCGGACCTATACACAGATGTGGTAGTGCAGCATGCCCACCAACACCTTTAACAGTAATAGTAAAAGTAGCAGTAGCTGCCATCATAGGCCCTTCAGTAATCGCAAATTTCCCCACGTCGAGCCCAGGCCAATTATGCATGCCATAAACACCGTCCATTTGAAATTGATCAAACAGGCCATCATCTATCATGGCTGGCGCACCCCCTAAACCCTCTTCTGCAGGCTGAAAGATAAAATAAACTGTACCATTGAATGCTTTAGTGTCGGCTAAATACTCCGCAGCCCCCAACAACATTACTGTGTGGCCATCATGACCACATCCATGAAAGACTCCATCTACTTGTGATCGATGTTCAAAATGGTTCAGCTCCTGCATAGGTAGGGCATCCATATCAGCTCTTAGCCCAATCGCCGATTTTCCCTCACCCACCTGTAGTTTTCCTACAACTCCAGTTTTGCCTAAACCCTCGATCACCTCAATGCCCCATTCTTTCAATCTACTGATGACAAATGCAGATGTTCTATGCTCTTCAAAACCAAGCTCAGGATGCTGGTGAATAGACCTTCTCCACTGTTGAAGCTTTGCTTGGTTTTGTTTTATGCGCGAATATACTTGATCATGGTTTTTCATCACTGACTTGATTTCCTAATTAATAGCGCGCTCGCGGAGGATTCGGTTAGGAGAAAAGGTAATAATGGGCATTCTCAGATTAAGAGTAACAGACACTTTGCAATCATAAATATAAGGTCGATATCTTAGGCGCAACAATATTTCGTAATTTATTTGAAGTCATCTGCTTATTAACTGTCCTCCCCTATCCCGAAGAGATTATGGCAGAACGTTAGTTTTATGTCGACATCGGTGCCTCCAATCACTGGGCTGTCCACTGATATCGAGTTCAGCAGTAGCCCATAAAGATAGCTAAAATGGGCGAGTACTCAATGAGTGGTCAAGTTCACTAACCTTTAAAAACGCCTGCCGATGAATTGGTTAACAGTGTGTGTCTGCTATATTTAATGACGAGAGGAGCAACAAAGCACTGAAGGCAAAGGCAAAGATAGCATATCGCCCTGGTCGATGAAATTCTAATCTCAGTCCTCCCTGTCAATGCAGAATTAGCTGAAGAATAAGATGCGATATTTCCCCCATGTCTAGCGGCGATAACATACGATCTTTTTTCGAAAACGAATTGAGACTTGGTACTGACCGAGGACCTCAATCCATTGGTAATTCTGCAGATCTTGCTGACAGCTCTCTGTTAGAGCGGGCATCATTCGTTCGTTCCGCTTATCTTAAATTAGAAATCGCAGCATTACAGGAAAATGAGAATCCCTATACAGATTGGGCGACCTTAGGGGCTGGTCTTGTGGATATCCTGGGTATGCTGGCCAATCAGGAGCCTGACAATTCGCTTCTGACACTGCCAGATCACAAAATCATTGAAACCTTTCAGCAGAGAATAAAAAATCTGGAAAAATTCAGGCAACTTTTTTTTGACTTGTACGGTCAGCTACAACTAAGGGATACAGAGACCCAAGAGATAATATCACCTGACTTATTTACTGACAGATCAAACTTGGACGGTCTGTTGCTCACAATTAAGGAAGATATAACAGACCAAACAGCATTAGTCCGACAATTAGATGATGAAATAAAAGAGTTTGCTAACAACGGAGTCGATGACCAAACATATATAGTCAAACAACAAGAACACATATCCTCACTGGAACAAAAACAAATCGTATCTATCGATACTGTCAAGAATATAGAAAATGAAATTGAGTCCCTACTCAATGATAATAATCGTTTACGGGATGAAAATAAGAATCTATTAAACAACCAGGATGAAAGCAGTACAAAGTCACAGGATATTGATGACGCTGAAACTAAAAAAGAAAAAATAAACAGTCTCGAGTCGGAGCTTGCTCAGACAACGGAAATGGTTTTTGGTTTTATGAAAAGTTGCGCTGACTTGGGCGCTATCCTTCTATTTATAACCGAGTGCAGCGAGAGTAATTCAATAGATGAAGTGGTGGAAAAATTATTTTCTCTCACCGATACAATGAACTTAGAAGCCGCTCTATTAGTAAATAATAAAAAAACTCCGTTATTTTTTAGAAGTAGTGAGAACCTGAAAATTAATATCGATAGTAAAATATGGTCGTTAAAATCAGAAAGTCGACTAACAGAACATGGCAACATTTATTTGTTACATGGTCATAAAGCGATCCTGTGTGTAAATACCGCAACGATTGAAGATGCTGATGCACGAGATCGAGCAAGAGATAATATGCAGACTCTGAGTCAAACCTTAGATTCAGTTATTGCAATGATTGACGCTAAAATTGCTCTAAAAAATGAGACAGAACGGTTCCGTATACTTATCAAAACGACGAAGGGAACTATGGACACCATTAATGAAAATAATATGGATCATATTGAGCAAATTAAAATTCAATCAGAGAAACTTCTCCTTGATTGTAAGGAAGCTTTTCAACAAGCCTCAATAGACACCAAAGCAAAAAAGGAATTACTGAAAATAATTACTGCTTCATCGAACCAAATTTTAGAACAAACTACTTCAGCTTTAAAAAAGGACAGTGATTTTGAAATGTTGATAGAACGCCTAAATCAATCCCAATAACGAAAAAGAAAACCAATCCTTCTTCACTATCGGGATGTCCATGTGCAAAAATAATATTTAACTAACAATATTTCTAGGCACATCCTTAAATGGGCCATCTGCATCAGTTCTAGGTTCTTTCGGAAGGCCAAGAACTCGTTCAGAAATAATATTCCTCTGAATTTCATCAGTACCACCCGCTATGGATACCGCCGGAACAGACAATAATATTTCTGCGATAACACCATTCATCGGACCATCCTCACCCTTTAGCAAGGAATCAGTACCGCTAGTGAGCGTGTGGACTAGCGCGGCTGCGCGGGCCACATTACTTGCAGCAAGCTTACCAAGTGAACCTTCAGGTCCTGGAGGTCTTCCTAATTTTTGTGCTTGCCTTGCGCGGCGAGCCGTCCACTGGCTTGCTTGATGAATAGTGAGAGCTTTCGCCACTTCTTGTCGAATAACCGGATCATCGATGGCACCGGTCTCTCTAGCCCGAGAAACTGTCAAATCAGGACGGCCTGCTCTCTGTGGATACCAACGATAAGGCTGCTGCGCAACTTTCACCTCAGCAGCTAACTCTGTAAATATTTTTCCTTTCGCTTTCTTCGCTCCACTGCCCCCAATTGCACGCAAGCCGTCGGCTAATCGACGCTCATGTGAAAGCGTAGTCATTGCCACTTGCCAACCACCGTTTAACTTGCCCACCAGCATGTTTTTGGGGATAACTGCATCCGTCATAAACACTTCGTTAAACGAAGCATGACCATTCATTTGTCGTAGTGGACGCACTTCAACTCCTGGCTGGGTTACATCTAACACAAAGTAGGAAATACCTTGATGCTTGGGAACATCCCAGTCGGTTCGAGCTAACAGCAGTCCGTAATTGGCGTGATGGGCACTGGTGGTCCATACCTTCTGGCCGTTAATAATCCAATTGTCACCCTTTAAATCTGCTCTTGTTGTCAATCCTGCAAGATCGGACCCACTACCTGGCTCACTAAAGAGTTGGCACCACGCATCCTCCCCCGTGATTATTTTATGTAATAGTGTCTTTTTTTGGTGGTCCGTAGCATGCTCCATTAGGGTCGCTGCAGCTAACATTCGCACTCCTGAATCAGCTGCACCTACCGCTCCAAACTTCCGCATTTCATCCTGAGCCGCATTGGCTAGATTGGTAGGCAAGCTTCGCCCAAACCACTGTTTAGGCCAAGCTGGCATTCCCCAGCCTGATTCTGCAAGTAAAGTTCGCCATTCCACTAGGCCTAAATTTTCATCCCAATTTTCTTCTAGCCATTCCTTCACTTCAGTTCGTATTGATTCTTCGCTAACATCTGTCATTGTTTTTTCCTCACTCTAATTCCGCATTTAAGAGTTCAAGACTAGATACAGAATTACTTATTCCAATTTTGTATGAGCAACTCACGATGTAATGTTGGACCACCGAGAAATACTTCAGAGCTTTTGGCACGCTTAAAGTAAAGATGAGTGTCATTTTCCCATGTAAACCCGATACCTCCGTGTATTTGTATACAGGCCGCCGCCATTTTAAGGTACGTGTCTGAGGCGTACGCTTTGGCCATCGATGCCACCGCTGGCAAGTCTTCGGTATCATCTTCTGCGGCTTCAGCAGCGTAATAAGCCGTCGTTTTAGCAAGTTCTACATCGAGTAACAGATCGGCGAACTTATGTTTCATTGATTGAAACGAACCTACAGCCCGACCAAATTGGACGCGTAATTGAGAATATTCGAGTGCATTTTCTAACAATTTTTGAGCGCCGCCCATCATTTCATTAGCCAGTGCTACATAAGACAGGATTAAGGTTTTTTGCAGTGCTACAGCACCAGCACCAACCTCACCCAATGGCGTAGCTTCCACATTGTCGAATTGTAGTACCGATAATTTTCGGGTTTCATCTATCGTATCAAGCAGGCGTCTATTCAGCCCCTTTGCACTGCCGTCCACCGCAAAAAATGAAATGCCATCTTCACCCGTTGAATTCGCTTGTCGCGCCACAACAATGACTAGATCGGCGATATGCCCGTCTAACACAAACTTTTTCTCGCCATTTAATATATAGTTTCCATTAGCCTCGATAGCAGTCATTTCAATACTTGCGGCATCCCACTGTCCACTGTTTTCAGCAAGTGCAAGTGCTGCTATCCGTTTTCCCGCCGCAAGGTCGGGTAGAAGCCGCTCTTTGTCATTAGCTGAACCCGCATTTAGAATGGCTGCTGTGGCCAGCACAGAAGAACCGAAATAGGGAGCACAGAGCAGTGACCGGCCCATTTCTTCTAGAGCAATGCAAAGCTCTACAGGGCCGAAACCCTGACCACCATATTCTTCAGGTATGATAATACCAGGCAACCCAAGGGCTTCTGATAGATTATTCCAAACGTCTGCGTCATATCCGTTTTCTGTCTCCATGAGCCGACGAACTTCAGTCGCGTCCGAATTCGTGCTCATGAACTTTCGAACAAACTCTCTGAATTGTTCGTGCTCATCCGTAAAACTATGTCTCATATCTCTTCCTCAACAATAATGTCGCCCTATGAAAGCTCCCGAGTCCCGCTTTAAATTAACCCGCACCAATTTTTGGAACAAAGAAAATTTCACAACCCTCTCGCAGCGGTTCCAATAACGGGTCGGGTATTATTTCGTCATCAATTGCCACAGCAAATTTAGAAAAAATCTTCTGATTAAGAAGTGGAAACTTTCTCATTAGCTCTCTACAGGCTTGGCGATAGTTTTTCGCCTCAATCTCAACCCGCTTTTCGCCGCCAGTATATTTTTTCATTTCCGAAGCGAACACAACTATTACCATCTTAACCCTCGGATTAATACAGCAATGGAGTAAATAAAGAAATAATCAAAGCTCCCCCTAGCCCGCCAGTTTTTCAACAGCACTTAACACCTTCATCGGACTTAATGGGAGCTCCGTTAGCTGAAAATCTGCACCACAACCAAGCGCATTGTTAACAGCTGAAGTCACCGCCGCCATAGGTGGACATATTGGTACTTCGCCCACCCCTCTTACACCAAAGGGGTGACTTGGATTGGCCACCTCAATGATAACAGTATCGATCATAGGCAAGTCCGAGGCCAAAGGGATCCGATAGTCTAAAAAACCTGGGTTTTCCATCACACCCTTTTTGTTATAAACATATTCCTCATTCAGTGCCCAGCCAATACCTTGTACTGCACCGCCTTGCATTTGACCCTCCACATAACTTGGATGAATTGCTTTACCTGCATCCTGTAACGCGGTCACTCGTTTGACTTCAACACGGCCAGTCTCTTTATCCACCTCTACATCAATAATATTGACAGCAAAGCTTGGACCTGCTCCCCTCGCATTGTGCGCGGCAGTGGCAGTAATCGGACCCCCCGTAAAAGCTGACTCTTGCGCGAGGTCTGCCAGTGATAATGGTTTGTGATCAAGTCCATCAGGCGCGACTGCTTTCCCATCGATCCAGCTAACCTGATCAATTTCAATTTCCATTAGTTGTGCGGCTCGGCGTTTTAAATCCTCAACAATATTTTCAGCCGCTTTAATCACTGCACCACCAGTGGCAAAGGTGGTTCGACTACCAGCGGTCACATCGTTATATCCAATGGACTCGGTATCGCCAATCACCGGTTTAATTTGATCCAGCGGGATCCTCAGGACTTCGGCTGCCATTAGTGCCATAGAGGCTCGTGAACCACCAATATCTGGATTACCTGTAATCACAATTACCTTGCCACTCTCAGCCACGTTAATTGTGGCACTTGACTGCATACCAGCATTAAACCAAAATCCGCTAGCCACTCCTCGACCCTGGTTCTCCTTCAACGCAGCTTTATAATGCGGATGATTTTTAGCTTCTGAAAGCACAGCTTTTAATCCTATCGCTTTAAACNGCGGACCATAAATAGTATCGCTCCCTTCATCCACCGCATTTTGTAATCTAAAATCAATGGGATCAATATTGAGTCGCTGTGAGATTTCATTAATAACACATTCTGCCGCTAAATGTGACTGAGGGGCTCCCGGAGCACGATAAGCCGTTACCTTAGGCGTATTAGTGACAACATCCCGCCCAGTTACTAGCATATTTGGACAGGTATAGGGAGTGAAGACGCACATCATGGACGGTGATAGGGGAGAGCCTTTAAATGCCCCTGCATTGAGAGTAATATCTGCCTCCATCGCCACTAGAGTACCGTCGTTTTTAGCACCCACTTTTACTCTCACCCAACTGGAAGAGCCTGGCCCCGTAGCACGAAATACATCTTCTCTATCCATCACCATCTTAACTGGGCGTCCGGCTTTACGGGACAACACTGCCGCCACGGGCTCCAAGTAAACCGTAGTTTTACCACCAAAACCACCGCCAATTTCTAACGGGGTTACCTTGATGTTAATCACATCCATATCCAACAATCTTGCTGTAAATGCACGGACCATGAAGTGTCCCTGTGAACTACACCATATATCCATCTGATTTGATTCATTAGCGCTGACCACGCAGGCATGAGGCTCGATATATCCTTGGTGACCGATAGGCGAAAAAAACGTTCTTTCGACAATAACATCAGCCTCAGCAAATCCTTCTGTAACATTGCCTCGCTCTAACATCATCTGCTTTGCTATGTTAGAGGGCTTTGGGTTTTCCTCCTCAGTACCTTCGGTGATTTGTTTTTCATGTAATAACGGAGAATCTTCTTTTTGAGCTGCAACAAGATCCATAACCGGGGTGAGTTCTTCATATTCAACCACGATTTTACTAAGCGCGCTTCTGGCAATCGCCTCAGAAGTTGCTGCTACTGCCGCTACAGCATGCCCGTGGTAAAGCACTTTTTCCGCGCAAGAACATTGCATGAAATATCATAGAAGTCTACTTCCCCTTCCCCAGCGGGTTCAGTCCCCACGCGAACATCGGGCATGTCTTCGGCAGTTACCGCAGACAACACGCCGGGAACAGCTAGGGCTTGTGAGACATCTATCGATTTAATTCTCCCATGGGCTAGCGGGCTGCGCAGGATTTTCCCATGTATCATACCCGGCAGAAAGAAGTCAGCTCCATACTTCGCACGACCAGTAACCTTATCCACACCATCAGGACGAATTGAGCGGGTACCAATATATTTAAATTCTTTTTGTTCACTCATGACTAGACCTCTCCTCTCATTACTGAGGCAGCATCCATAACCGCACGAATTATTTTATCATAACCAGTGCACCGACAAAGATTTCCAGCCAGCCAAAAACGTAGCTCCTCTTCGGTAGGGTTATTTTTTTTCTCTAGCAAGGCCTTTGCTGACACGACTATTCCTGGAGTACAGATGCCACACTGTAATGCCGCATGCTCTAGCAGCTTCTGCTGAATTGGGTGTAATTTATCAGCTTTAGCTATACCTTCTACAGTGTCGATACTTTTACCTTCAGCCTCGACACCTAACACTAAACAAGAGCAAACTAAGCGATCGTCCAGCATCACTGAACAAGCTCCGCAATCGCCGGTAGTACAGCCTTCTTTAGTCCCTGTAAGTTGAAGCCTTTCTCTCAATACGGAGGACAAAGATTCGTGGGGTTCGCAAAGAAATTCCACTGGTTCATCATTAATACTGGTTTTCACATGAGTCGCCATGCATAAAATCCTTCTTTAAAATCTGCCGGTTGAATTAATTTTGTAAAGCACGTTTCTTCGCAATTGCAGCTGCTCTGCGAGTCAATACTCCCACTACTTTGGTGCGGTATTCTGCAGTTCCTCTTTTGTCAGAAATGGGGCTAGCGGCCTCACTTGCGGCATCACCTGCCTTGTGTAGCGCTTGCTCATTTAAATCAGTACCAATTAAGGCATCAGCCGCAGCAGGTACCAATAACGCAGTTGGCGCCACGGCACCAATGGCAACCCTGGCGGCTGTGCATATTCCATCATTACCCATGGTCACTGACACCGCAGCGCCCACCACAGCGATATCCATTTCAGTGCGAGGGATGAATCGAAGATAGGCATCTGCTGTGCCAGATACAGGTTTTGGGACCCGAATTGAAGTTAAAAACTCGCCATCGGAAAGGCAATTCTTACCCGGGCTTAAGTTGAACTCTTCGGCCGCCACTTCTCGGGTACCAGAGGAACCTTGTATTTCACAAACTGCATTAGTAACGATTAAGGATGGAACCGTGTCCGCTGCTGGTGAGGCATTACACAAATTGCCTCCGACCGAACATCTACCCTGTATTTGGGTCGATCCAATAAGATCGATCGCTTCTACTAGACCTGGGTAAACTGCCGCAATTTCCGGTTTTTCGGTTATGCTTGCACCAGCCACTGCCGCTCCCAATTTAAGGCCTGAAGCGCTTAACGCTAGCGTATTCACTTCTGGAATTTTTTTAATATCGACGATCGAAGCAGGCGACGCCGTGCCTATTTGCATTTGTACAATTAAATCAGTGCCGCCCGCCAATACTTGACTTCCCCTATGCTCACCCAAAAGTTGCGTGGCTTCTTCTAGTGAAGTTGGGGCAAAGTACTGTAACGAATCCATAACATCTCCTCGAAATACGCTAGTCGCAACCATACCAGGAAAGGGTTTATCAAGGGAAGTAGAGATACTATCCACTAAGTAATCCTATATCAAAAATCCAACAGGCCAGTCTAGTATATAACCTGAACTAATATCATAATAAGTACGTGTTTCATGGAGCTCCCTCCTTTAGCATTTCTTTATTCTCCCTAACTTAGCCATTGCTCTCTAAGCATTTCATTCGATCAAGTCATGCAAAGTCTATTGCAAGGCGTTATATGGGTTTTTCGATCCATGATAGGAAAAACCCAAGATTTCACGAATTGATTTTTGATGGTTAAGATCTATAGTATCAGGCATTCATGATAGACCGTGTGTGGTCTATCACCGCATCTAACTTAGGGATGCGGCACAAAAATATTAGGAACAAATCAATGGCTACAGGTCCGGCATCTCGCAACTACTTTTCACAACGTTTAAAATTACATTACGTAGAATGGGGAGATAAAGAAGCACCGGTATTATTAATGGTTCACGGTATGCGCGACCATTGTAGGAATTGGGATTGGGTAGCTGAGGACTTAAGTAAGGATTATCGCATCATTGCGCCAGATCTTAGGGGACATGGAGATTCTGATTGGTTAGTTGGCGGCACCTATTCGATGATGGATTGTGTGGCCGACCTTCGGCAATTGATAAACCAGACTACCCATCCTAAAGAGAAAGTAGCCATCATGTCGCACTCTTTTGGAGGCGGCGTATCCTTGGTATACGCAGGAGTATTCCCTGAAAAGGTTGAAAAACTAATGGTCATTGAGGGCTTAGGGCCACCTCCTGCTGTGTTAGCAGAAATGACGGGGACTACCATAGAAGGTCGAATTACAAATTGGGTTAATTCATTGCAGAGTATAGCTGGCCGTGCCCATAGAAAATATGAATCTTTAGAAGCAGCCATCGCTAGAATGCACGCGGAGAATAGCCACTTAACTGATCAACAGGCTAGACATCTTAGCATTCATGGCCTTAATCAGAACGAAGATGGGACCTACTCCTGGAAATTTGATAACTATTTACGAGTCATGACTCCAGTACAATTGACAAGCACTGAGATCGCTGAACTCAGGGCTCGAATCACCTGTCCCGTTTTGTTACTTACAGGAAAGAACAGCTGGGCCGTACCCCTAGAAAACGACGAACGACTCAAACCTTTTAAAAACGTTGAAACTTACACTTTTGAAGATGCCGGTCATTGGTGCCATCACGATCAGCTAGCTGAGTATTTGACGGAGTCACGCAGATTTTTGGGACGGAAGGCATAGCCCAAACCCGCAGTCATCTGCTCTCTCATAGGTAACTAAAAGCGAGGGTAACTAAAAGCGAGATTACTTTTTGATTTGAACAACGAAAAAAAGCCCACCCACCAAGAAACCGATGACGGGGAATAAGGCAAAATAGCGCCATAGTAAGGATGGTTGTACTTCAAAAGGAAAGACACTTTCTGCGAGCACGCTATCATCGTCCGAAATAACCCGCATCACTCCGATATACCAACCCTTTTCCTTTAACACCAGCGGAAAATTAAGCGTTCCCGATTTGCGAAAGGACCCGGTATCTTGGTGTATCATCGCCTTCATATACTCTGCCTTATGATCTCCAAATAGGTCTCTAGCGGTTGTCTTAGCGCCATTACCCGTGAAGTCCTTAACCACCTCAAATTGTACACGTTGGTTACGCAATTCACGACTCACGAAATCAACGGCTATAATCGCTTCCCCTGTAACGGGAAACGACTCACAGAATTCTTCCATACCCCTTTTCTTCGGCATATACGCAGAAAAATGAGCTTTATAGCTGCCTAACTTAATGACACAGATATCATCATCCATACTGACTCCACCGTGTGCAAACAGCAAAGACGGAGTCAGGCTTAGGATGAAGCACACCAAGCGGTACATTAATTAAACACGGGCAGCATTGCCCCGCCTATTTCAACAGGATAACGCTGACCATCCCCACTTTCAAAAAACAACATCCCGGCAAAACGACTGTCTGGATCATAAATTAGTGAAGTTAACCGTTGGGTTTCCCAAAGCGCATCATTAGCTTCAAATACAACAGCCCTTTTCTCGCCAGGCCCAATAAGGTCGTTCTCTACTACGAGCCCTTCTTCCGCAACTAAATCGTGACGATCCAGAG